>JADQBU010000425.1 GCA_016278435.1 Halanaerobiales bacterium | reverse complement strand
GTTCAGTAAATCAACAGCAATTTCCTTCGCTTCTTGTTTCTTCATACCTCTGACATGAATCGGCCCCAGCATTATATTATCCTGCACATTTTTGTGAGGAAAGAGATTAAACTGTTGAAATACCATTCCAACTTCTGTTCTAACTTTGGTAGCATTCACTTTATTACTCAGAGTTATGCCGTCAACTATTATTTCACCTTCCTGAATTGGTTCCAGGTAATTTATACAGCGCAGCAGGGTACTTTTACCGGACCCACTGGCCCCGATAATCACAACAACTTCTCCTTTTTCTATATGTAAATTTATATCTTTTAACACATGTAAGTCTCCAAACCATTTATTAACATCTTTAAAATGAATAATTAATCCCACCTCCTTATTTCTGCTTCTGTATATATATACTTCTGACAATATATTTATGCAATAAGTATGCCACGTAGCTTATGCTTGATATTACAGCATTTAAAAACCCCTGGATCAGCCCCCAGGGGTATAAAGTAAAAATATTTTTACTCTGTCTGTAAAATTTTCTTTACCAAAAAATATTAAAGATAGGTTAAGTTATACTTCTTCAGCTTATAATTCAGGGCTTGTTTTGATATCTTCAATAACTTAGCTGCTTCTGCCTTGTTTTCCTTCTTTTTTAAAGCTTTGATGATAATACTTTTTTCATATTTTTCCACCATCTTTTTCAGTGATTCAGTTCCAAACTCATTCTGTAGTGAAAACTTATCATCAGTATTATTAAATAAATAACCGGGCAGATCACCCTTTTCAATTAAATTGTTTTTGGTTATATTAAAGGCACCTTCAATAATATTTTCCAGTTCACGGACATTCCCCGGCCAGGGATAGCTATTGAAAAAACCATTTACCTCTTCACTCACCCCTATTACCCGCTTACCCATTATCTGGTTAAATATATCTATGAAATGATCAGTCAGTAAATCTATATCTTCAGTTCTCTTTCTTAACGGCGGCAAATTTAACTGGACTACACTTAAGCGGTAAAATAGGTCGCTCCTTAATTTATTCTCATCAATTAAAAGCGAAGGCTTTTCATTAATAGCAGTGATGATCCTGACATCAGTATCAATAAAATTAACACCACCTATTCTTCTGATTGATTTTTCTTCAATGGCTTTCAATAATTTAGCCTGGACAGCAAATTCCATGGAATTTATTTCGTCCAGAAACAGAGTACCCCCATCTGCCAGTTCAAATAATCCTTTTATATCCCTGGCACCGGTAAAGCTTCCTTTGACTGTACCAAATAAAATACTTTCTAATAAAGTTGAAGGAATTGCTGCACAGTTCTGTGAAACAAAAGGTCCCTTTGACCTATTACTCAGATCGTGTATTGCCTGAACAACCAGTTCTTTGCCAGTTCCTGTTTCACCATAGATCAGTACCGAAGAGTTTGTCTGGGATATCCGGCTTATTTTTTCTTTGAGTTCATACATAACCGGTTCACATGTGATTATATCATCCAGACTGTACATGTTATTCTTATCCTTCAATTTATCAGTATTTTTAATTGATAATTCTATTTTTTCCTTTTGAACATTACTATCAATATATCTGGATACCTCGACTACCCCAGCAAATTCATCCTCAATATTAATAGGTAAAGTAGTGTTAACTTTCTGCAGGGACTGCCCTTTAAAGGTTTCAAGTTTCTGCTTTTCATTATAAGTAGGTTTTCTGTTTCTAATTACTCTCATAATACTGCTGGTCTCTTCTGTAAGAGATGGGTATACTTCCAGGATATGTTTATCGACAACTTCTTTTTCCCTTAAATTATTAATATCAGGCCGGAAAGTATTATAATAGACTATATATCCCTTTTTATCAGTGACTACCAGTCCGTCAATATAATTATACAGTTTTAGTATCTGTTCAGCATATTTCCTGATCATATAATCACCTTTTACTTCTGGATTTATAAGTATTTATTAGTATTATAACAAAATCCATCCTTTATGTGTATAAATATGTATTTTTTTGTATAATATTTAGTATCTTGTTCTACTGGCTGCATACAATTGAATATAATATATCTTCCTATTACTTTACAATTATCTGGTTAATATGTCAAGAAATAATGAAAATCACCTTACATTTTAAATTTAGTAGTTACAGGAAAGGATTCAAATTGTTTAATATGAGGATTTACGATTATATTACAAAACATTACTTTTTCAAATACCACCTACCTTTATTAATCTCGTTTTCCCTTTCATGATATCATGTTAATTCTTATCAAACACATATAATCAACAAATCCCCCTTCATATCCTTTCAAAGACAATATGAAGGGGAATCAAATAGTTTACTATTATAATTACTTAATAATTATAATCTGGTACACAAATCCTCTGGCCTGTAAACAGTTCATCTGGCCTTATATCGGGATTAAGTCTCCTTAGTTCATCTACTGTGGTATCAAATTCTCTTGCTATTGATCTAAGTGTGTCTCCACGTCTAACAACATATTCTCTACTTCCCCGGGGACAAGGTCTTCTTGAAGGTACGCAAATCCTCTGGCCTGTAAACAGTTCATCTCGCCTTATACCCGGATTAAGTCTCATTAATTCATCTACAGTAGTATCAAATTCTCTCGCTACTGATCTAAGTGTGTCTCCACGTCTAACAACATATTCTCTACTTCCCCGGGGACAAGGTCTTCTTGAAGGTACGCAAATCCTCTGGCCTGTAAACAGTTCATCTCGCCTTATACCCGGATTAAGTCTCATTAATTCATCTACAGTAGTATCAAATTCTCTCGCTACTGATCTAAGTGTGTCTCCACGTCTAACAACATATTCTCTACTTCCCCGGGGACAAGGTCTTCCTCTCGGGGGCCTTCTTCCTGGTGGCTCTCCTATATAATCTCCCATAAATATCACCTCTTTAATCTTTTATAATATACTATTCATTAATGTAACTTTTGTTATTTTATTCTTCTTATCCTTATATTTTTCATATTAAGAGGGTGTTTATTTAATTAAGAATAAAAAGGCAATAGTCAAGAATCTGGAAGCATGTATCTTAGGTAAAGCCTGTTATAAACAATGCCCAATTTCAGCAATTATCCATTCACAAGAAAAAAAAGTAAAAGCGAATTATCTCTTATCATTTCCTTTAAGTTCCAGCAACAATTTAATATATTTTTTAAAAACATCATCTTTTAAACAATAACAAACCCTGGGGCCTTCAATTCTCCCTTCTATCCAGCCTGCTTCTTTCAATATCTTTAAATGCTGGGAAACTGTAGACTGTGATATTGGTAATTGGTCTACAATATTACTTACCATACACTGTGAATTAGTTGGTAGATCAGCCAATATTTTTATTATCTCCAAACGGTGGGGATGACCAAGTGCCTTAGATAATTCTGCAAACTCTTCTTTTTCTCTGTAATCCATAAAAACCTCTCCTATTAAATCATATGGAAATATCTGCTCAAGCATATTCCCATTAATAATTATTATTTACAGGTCATTGAATTCATTTAACAACAACTGGAATCTGATGTTGATGTAGATCCATTATCACAGCATGATTTACTTGTTTTGTTTACTATGCTTGATGCAGCAATAAGCCCGGCTTTAATAATTAATTTAGCAGGTATTTCTTCATAAGTTTTTCCTCCTACTGTGGTAGTTCTACAGTCATTAGGACCACAAACATCACAGCACTCACTCTGTCCCACCTTTCCATCAATCCACTTTTCTAATGGCTTACCATTAAGTGTAATCATATTTGACTGTAAGGGAGCTTCCTTAAATTTTGCAACAGAAAGTTCTTCCTTTTCAAAGACTACATTTATTCCCAATAGATTAAGAGATTCCTTAAGACTAGAAACCGCCTTTTTTAACTCTTCCCCAGTAGTTCTACACCTCGGACATGTCTGGCCTTCAGATACAAGTCGTTGCCATTTAATTTTAAATGTTTTCATTTTTTATTTCCTCCCGTTTTTATCGTTTATCGTCTATTAACGATTATAACATGAAATAATTATTATTTCAAATCTCCATTATAATATTTAATTAATTTCTTAAAGAAGGGATAATCTATCTAACTCCTGTCAAATTTTCAATCTTCAACATCTGCTTATCAACATAATCCCTTATCTTCAGCAGTTCATCGATTTTTGCAACCGGTTTCATATCATATAAATCGCTAAATAATATCTTGCAAATATTTGTCCTGTTTAATAACTTATTTTTCTCTTTTAAATAATAATTTCCCAGTGAAATTAATAATTCCCCCATAACCTGGTTATTATCAGCAAAAATAAAATGGTCAAGATTATAAGCAATATTAATATCTTTATTATTTTCAACACTCCAGCTGAGTGCTGCCCCGTAAGTAAACCCTGGATAACTTATAGGTAAGTACTGCCAGTGTCCTTCGTCACCCCAGTTAGTAATCAGGTATCCGTTAGCTCGTTCTTCACCTAATATTTCTACAACTATTTTGTAGATAATTTAATTTTTAGAGTTGATACTTGTTCCTGAGTCATTCCACCACTGAGCATGTAATCTTCAGCTTTCTGGGTAAGATCAACTTTATTTAAATCTTGACCACCGGTTATAACCTTAAGCATTGCAATCACATCTTGAGATATTATATTATATTTCTCTGTTCCTTTTTCAACATCATAGTAATTAATGTAACTCTGCATATAGTCTTCTACTATTTCATCTTTAGTTGCTCCCATCAGTGAGCCTAATAATGCACCCATAAATCCTGCTCTATCTTTTCCTTCTGTACAATGGAAGAGGTAAGGTCCCTGGTGTTCAACCATGAATTGAAGGCCCTTAACTATATTTTTTCTGAATGAGTCACTACCAAAAGCAAGTGCCATATCAAGAGTAATTACCTGACCATTATCATAAAGCTGGGCATAATATGGTGAATTAAAGCCATCAGCAGCTCGATATCCTGCTATTTCTTCTGCAGAATCTGCCATATTAACAACAGTTTTTACTCCTGCTTCTTTTATGAGTTCATCCACATAAGCAGCCCTACCAAGTTCGTTGTTAATAGGACTTGAACTTCGGTATAGTACACCTGCTGCTATATTCCCGATACTGAGATTTCTGAAGTTAGCAAATTCTTTATCGGAAGAATAGTCTCCACGGTTATTAGTTCTTTCAAGTTTTCTTATTTCATATTGTGTTTGATAACCATCAGCTTTACTGATCATTATAGTAACTTTATTGCCGACTGCAACTTCTGCTACTTCATTAAGCTTTCCGTAGTTTATACAGACTGCTATTTTTTCATGTCCAGGATAAGCTCTTACTAATGGGTCTCCTTGCTCAACATAATAACCATCTAAAAATGGAGCTTCAAGTACAAAACCATTGTCAAATATGGCTGTAACCATATCTCCTACTTCAAAACCCTTGTTATAGAAGTCTTTTATGAGTTCATCTGTAGAAGCATGCCCGTATTTCTCAATTTCTTCAACTTCAGCAGTTACATATGGATTTTTATAGTATGGTTTAGCTGATAATCTAGCTTTGAGTCTTAGTATTTCATATGAAGTAAGACCTATGTCTTTAAGATAACCTTCAGCTGCTTTAGCCAGATCTACATCAGAAATATCAGTGCCTTTTTCAGCTCCAACAATTACTTTAGTTAGTGTAACTATAATATTACTTTCAGCTATGGCTTGATATTGCTCACTTCCTGCTTTTACACCATAATAGTTTTCAAAACTGGTCATATAGTCACTAATAATTTCATCCTGGGATGCTCCCATTAAAGCCTCAAACAAAGCACTGACGAAACCAGCCCGGTCTTTACCTTCTGTACAGTGGATTAAATAAGGACCTTTTCTTTCAATTAAAAATCTTAATCCTTCTGCTAATTTATTGCCGAATTCTTTACCTCCAACATCTACTCCCATATTAAGAGTAATAACATTTCCATCTTTATATAGAGATTTATAGTAACTAGCTTTATTGCCCTGTTCGGCCATGTATTCTTCTGCTTTTTCTTTAGAATCTGCCAGGTTAATCACAGTCTTGATCCCAACCGCTTCAGCTAAAGCATCTGCATATTCGGCCCGGTTAAGTTCATTATTTATGGGACTACTACTTCTATATACTACCCCGGGATTTAAACCTGAAGTTGCTATACTCCTGAAGTTGGCATATATGGAGTCAGTTGCATAATCAGAACGTTCATTGGTCCTACTGAGTTGATGTAGTAGATATTCATTTAAATATCCTTCTTTTTCTGCCAGCTCAAAAGTCAGTTTATCCCCTACTTCAACAGCATATGTTTTTGCAAAATCGCCCATGTTAATAGCAACAACAATAAGGTCAGCATCCTGATCATCTCTAACCAGTAAATTTTTGGTGGCTACATCACTATAAGAAGTAACAAATGGTACCTGCAATTCCTTATCACCAACAGTTACCTTGAGTACATCTCCCAGTTCATAGCCAGCATCATAAAATTCAGATGGTTTAAGGTTCATCGTCAAATTACCATACTTTTGAACCTCATTTACAGTACCCTTTAAAACTGGATAATTTTCTTGAGCTACCGCAGAAAAAGAAATTGCCAGTACCAACAAAAGTAACACCAGAATAGATATTCTTCTTTTAATTCTTTTCATAACATCCCCCTTTTTTAATTTTAAAAAAATAATAAAATCCTTCTTAATTTATATTCAATAGTTATTTTATTTTCCCTTCCAGAAATTTAATTAATCCATATATTATTCATAATATTTTTACAGTTTAGAGTGCTGCTGATATTTTATTTTTTAAAAATAAAATGCTCCCCTGCCAGCAACAGATTTTAACTTAGTTAAACTGTCTGCCTTAAGGAGAGCATATTAGTGGTGTTTATTAATCCATATTTCATTTTTATATATAACAATCTACTGGGCAAAAACATGGTTGCCAATTTCACCTACAACTGACCTGCTATAAATCCAGTTTGATGTTACCTTTGCTGGATTATAATAATAAATTGCTTTTTTTGATGGATCCCATCCTTTTAACGCATACTCTGCTGCTTTATAAGCATCTGAATCAGGCTGCAGCCAGAATTGCCCATCCTTAACTGCAGTAAAAGCCCAGGGTTGAAAAATTACCCCTTTTACCGTATTTGGAAAAGCCGGGTTCTTTACCCGATTAATTATTACAGAAGCCACAGCTACCTGTCCTTCTAAACTTTCGCCCCTCGCTTCAGAATAAACTGCCCGGGCCAATAAATCTATATCTTCATTATTTGCATTAATTATATAGTTCTTTTCAGTAGCTTCATTTTTACTGATACTATTTTGATTTATTATTCCAATCTTTTTATCATTTACAGGATTAACAGAGATTGCACTAAATATTACAACAGTCAGTATAAAGAAAATAATAAAATACGTAATGACTTCCTTTTCAACTACCATTTATACCAACCCCCTTTACTATATCCTCAACCATTATAACTAAACCAACTAACATGAACAAAGGTAATTTTTGCCATCTGAGAATCATGTTATATGTAAAAAACACAACTTGATAGTTTATACTAAAATACAGTTTCCTACCATAAGAATAAAAACTCCTATTTTTCAGTATAAGAAATTATAATATATGTATTTTTTAGTTTTAAAAAATAAAAACCCTGACTATAAAATATAGGCAGGGAATAGTTGTTATATTTTAAATGTAATATTATTTACTTTACAATGTAACAACATTTTCGGCCTGTGGGCCACGGTCGCCTTCAACGATTTCAAACTCAACTTCCTGACCTTCTTCGAGATTTTTAAAACCGTCCTGCTGAATAGCAGAAAAATGTACAAAAACATCGTCTCCGTCTTCTCTTTCAATAAAACCATAACCTTTTTTTCCATCAAACCATTTTACTTTACCACTATAAATCATTAAATAAATTCCTCCTAGATTTTGTTAAGAGGGCAAGTTTTCATTTTTTTCATGCCCGTCTAATTAACCATATCATAATCATATTATAAAGTCAATAAATATAATCCTGGATTTCCCCCAAAATCCCAAAATCCAAATATCAACAGGCCATAATTTAACTCCCCGTCTGTTAATAAATGTAAAGGGAGTTCTAATTTCTTTCATATAGTATTAAACTTCTTTTTTCATAGTTTCTCAGAACAATATGTTATGTAGTTATTTAAGTCCCTTCTTCTACAAAATAGAAGAAGGGATTCATATATTCAAACAATATCTATTAATTAAGGAGTCTTCTTACTTGCCAATTTAAAGTATTCAGGATCTTTTCGTTCTGATTGACTAACAGTTATACCCCCATCTTTAACTGAAATATCAATCCTATATCCTTCATCAGTCCACAAACAATATTTTGTCTTATTAATTACTCCACGCCCAACATCATAATCTATTCTATTCCAGTTAATTTTCCTTTGCATCCCGGCTAACGTCTTTCTCAATGATTTAACCTGGGCTTTTGTAATTGGTTCTGTTTTCATTACAGCACCATCTACTTTCTATATAATTTTGATTTCACTTTACTCAACTCATTCACTATTGCCACTTGTCATTCATTATTTATAAATTCCTTTACCCGGCCCACAATTCCACTTTCAAGCATAACCTTTATACCGTGAGGATGTTGTGGCGAATTGGTAAGAATCTTCTTCACCACACCTTTTATATCACTCAGATTTTCGGCCAGTTCTACTGCAGATTTTAAAGTACTACATGTTCTTGAACCAGTATATTACCCCTTATAGGATCCTGCTCATCATGCTGTATTTTAAATGACTTAGCATATTTTACTTTATCAGCAGTAACATCTTCATATGATTCCAGCCCTATATATCCATATACATCTTCTATATTATTAATTATATAACAGGTTCTGACAGCCGATATAAAGAGGTGAGTAACCTACTCATTATTAATAATTATTTAATATAAAATGGTTTCTACACGGTCACATTGTCCAGGGAGGAAAAGAGGTGATAGAGATAGTATATAATTACTATATCAGATTATTATACATTAATCAAAAGACAAGTATTAGAGTTAAGCCAGGACCACTTTGGAGAAGGAAGATTATGATGGGACTTGAACCCGCAACCTCCTGATTACGATGTACGCTTGAGATTCTCAAAAAACATATAGTATACGATGAAATCCTATAGTATACAAGAAATTATGGCCATTTATATTTTTAATCTAGTTTAATTGAATATGGCCCGATTTAAGGTAATTTAATTGAACATTACTGTCAAATTACTGTCAAAAAATTGACACTACCTCAACAAGAAATCTCCATTCTTGAGTAATTTTAATTTACCATCATATAAGTTATTTATTATTTCTCTGTTATTCATTTTACCCATACAATTTTTCTCATAAAATATTTTACCTTCTGATGACGGGAATTTATCAATTAAATTCATGGCCTTATTTATATTTAATCCATTGTTTCTAAGAAAATAAAAAGAACTTATTAAACTTACTCCATACAATTTTTGTTCAGTAAGGGTGCTACCATATTTCAATATAATAGCATTACGGGCTCTCCTATCATCTGATATAAAATAATTAATCTTTTCCCATTCTATTTCCCTTAATAAAATTATCATCTGTAGAGTACGAATTTCCCCTAAATTATCCTCTATACTTTCATCTGCTTCATTCAATTTGTTAAAAAGCCTGTCCTCATTATTAATATATTTTTCAAGGTCAGAATATATTTTTTCATATGTTATTCCAAAAATATCACAAACTTGCTGAAGTGAGTTTATAAATAACCTTTTCATTTCTAATCTCTTATAAAGTTCTCTATCAGTAATTAATTTAATTTCATTATTATCAATTAACCTATTAAGTAAATTCACAGTTTCTTCCGGCCATTCTACTTCATTATATACTAGTTTATGGAGATAACATTCATCAAAAAAGTCAACAACATATTCCAATAACTCTGAATCTTTATGACTCATTTTAATAATTACATCTGTATCTAAACAAGCTATTTTCTTTTTATCATTCATCTCTATCATCTTGCCTTATAAAAGCAAGATCTCTTTT
>JADQBU010000419.1 GCA_016278435.1 Halanaerobiales bacterium | reverse complement strand
GCCTATCAGGGTGGCGGCGGCTATTATTTTTCCGGTGGAGCAGCAGTGGTCCAAAACAATATCGACCATGACCTGAAAGCGCAAATAGAAGATGGTTCAAATCTTTCGATCAGGAATGATGGTAGTTTAAAATTGAAGGTAAATGATGATATCGATGTTAAAGCAAATGCCCAGGGATATAATCTGGCAGGAGCCGCTGCCGGGGCAGTTGTAGCCCGTTCCAGCCGTGATGGTGATACCAGATCTGTCATAGGAAGTGAAGAAACAGGTGCTGTTAATACATATATAGGAATGACAGGTGGGCAGTTATCTATTGAGAGTACTCGAAAGGGCAAGGTGGAGTCCTTTACCAGAGCCGGCTTTGGTGGGGTAGTTTCTGGATCAGGTTCTGATGCCGGGGCAGAAGATAAAGGTAATATAAAGGCCCAGACATTAGAGAATGTTGAAATAGATGCTTTAAATACTGCTGTAAATATTATTGCCAGCGGACAGCCGCATGTTTCTGCTACTGCTGAAGGTTATAATGTTTCGGCTGCGGCCAGTATCGGCGTATCTCTGGCAGACGCTAAATCTGACCTCGATATAGAGGCTTCAACTGCTCCGGGGAAGAAGATAACAGCTGACAGTCTGACTGTGAAGGCATTAAATAAATTAAACAATGGTGAGGATACAGCTTACAGTAAGTCAACTGCTGTTACTGGTGGTTTATTACTTGGTGGAAGTGCTACCAGCAGCCGTGCTACAAGTTCCATACAGGTAAAAAGTTTTATAAATTCTCAGGTAAATGTTAAAAAATCTGTGGAGATTATGGCCGATAATCAGACCAGCCAGCAGGCTTATGTCACCGGTATTATTGCCGGTGCTGCAGCCGAAGGCGGCAATTTAGCTAAAGCCAGTTCAGGTAGTACCACTGTGGCTGCTGTTGGAGATGTTGACATAACTGATAATCCTGATAATCCAGACAACCTGACAGGTAAAGACATTACTATTGATGGTAGTAATGTAAATATGACATTTGGCAAATATTATTATCAAAGTGGATTGACGGTACAGGCTACCGGTACTGATAATAATTATGCCGATTCAATTTCCGGTAGTGGTGGTCTGGTATCAGGTGCTGCTGCTACATCTATAACTGAAAGTACGTCTACTACGATAGCCGAGATTGGTAAAAATGCTGACATAGGAAGGGCAGTTAACAGAGGGACAGGGGTTGGTGAAGACCCAGACCTTACTGATATTGAAAATAAAGATGATGTGCTTGCTTTTGAAGGTAATGATAGGATGAGGGATATAATAAACCTGCAGCAGTTAAATCTTTTAGCCGAACATTACATTAATTTTGCCAGCACCTCCAATAGTGTTCAGGCTGCTGTAGCCGGGAAAAGTGGTTCCCTTTCGATAAATAATGTGACATCACGGGTGGAAGCAAACACAGGGGAAAATACCGGGATATATACAATTGCCAGTTATAAACCTTCCTTGATTGATATAACAACCAATAATATTATAGATCAGGCCAGTGCTGGGAAGGCCAGTGCCAGGGCAGCAGGTGGCGGGGTTATTAAGGGTTCAGCTGCGACCAGTAAAACCTATATTACCCAGGATACGACGGTTAATATTGCTAAAGACTCTGTCCTTTTTGCCTATGGTAATCCCGGGAATCTGGATAATGGAATTAAACTTAATACATTTAATAGTTTAACTACTGATGATGAAGCCATCCTTTCTACTGGTGGGGCAGTTGATTCTCCCTATGCCGAGACATTATTAAAGGCAGGTAAAGATAGTCGCTCAGATTCAAATGATGACGATAGTGAACATTACCTGAAAGCAGAAGTAAATATAGGAGATGCCAGTTTAGTAAGTTTTGGTGGGTTAGAAGCAGGTGCCTATACCTATGCAAATAGTTCAAATAAGGCCCTGGTTAAAACTTATGGTGGTGTTGGATTTGCCGGGGGTAAAGCAATTTCAATCATTGATAGCAGTCAGGATATTAATCTGAATAGTAATTCCTATCTTATGGGTTATAATAATATAGAATTACGGGCAGGGCAAAAAGGAGATGGTTCGGTTTATAACCAGGTTGACAGTTCGGCCCGGACAGAAGTCTATAATTACACAGCAGCTCCCCTGGATACAGATATCAATGCCTATGGTGAAACCGATAGTAATTCGAGAATTAATATTGATGAAGGGGTTGTAATTGATGGAGCTCAGGATGTTAACCTTGGTTCATATAAAGGTTATGCTGTGGCCAGTGGTTATGGAGAAGGTCATAATCCCTATTTAGAAGCTATCGGTAGCAAAAAAATCGGAGGGAAAAGTAATCCATTAAGTACCAGTAGCTTAACTATTGACGGTAAGGTTAGAGCTGGTATTTTTCATGATAAATCCCTGACATTTAATTCTGATGGGACAGTAGATATGGTTAACTTTAACAGTAACATCTATAATCAAAATTATATTAACCCCTATCAGCAAATTCAGGATGAAATCGAAGAGCTTAAATATTTAAAAGCACGGGCAGAAGCATATAATGATCAGGTCAAAGTAAGCCAGCTTGAGGGTGAGATAGAGGTTCTGGAAATGATGCAGAATCTCATGACCGATTCCGGTGATCAGGCTGCAATAGAGGTTGGTAATCTCTTTGCTTCCGGCGGCAGTATTGATATAGATACAGATACTCTCAGTGGTGGTGGTCTATTAACTGCCTATGGAAGTCCAAAGATAGAGGTAATAAATAATACCTCTAAACACCTGCTCTTAAATCAAATTATGATTCCAGACCGGGATCTGGGTGGCAAAATAAAATTTACCGGATCATTTGCTCAAGCACCAGCCGGCTTTAGCACTAATCCGATCCCGGGTGATGAAACTTCCCGGATAATAATCAGGAATAATAGTAGTTCCGGGGAACCGGTTATTTTCCTGAAGAAAGGTGTCTATAACCGGCGCGGTCTGCTTGATGTCTTTAATCAGGACGGAAGCCTTGCCATCTTTGATAAAATAAGTGTCCAGGAGACGAATATAAATGTCCCCAATGGGGCAGTGATTGTAAATAATCCCTACGGAATGTTCAATGTTGTAGATCCCATGGCAGTCTGGTATTCACAGGAAAATCTCCCAACAGCCGCCTGGAAAGCTGCCTATTATGTCGCCAATGTGATGTATGAAAAAAACGGTTCAGGCCGGTCATTAAATGACTGGCTGCGGGATACGTATAACTATATGGACAAACTGGAAGAAGATGGTCATACTTATGCTAAATCCGGCGGTGATACCTATGTTTTTGGCTCCCAGTTCCCCAATGTCTGGGATCCAGATGAAGAAAAGAATATAAGACATGATATAGAACTATTCAATGGTTTCTATATGAAAAGAGTATATAACTATCTGGATGCACTTCACGAGGAATCAGATACTTATCCTGACCTGGGTGATGGGGAAGAACCATCCATCTCGAGCCAGGTTATCGGAATCAATGCTGATACTATCAATATAAATGGTAAGATAAGGGCCGGGAGTCCGGTTAACTGGGATATAAAGTTGAAATCCGGTATAGATGACTGGTTGAGTGATGGTAATAATTATAATATTGAAAACGGAAAGGTTGTTATCCCGGAAGAATATTATTCAGCCGGTGATGACATAGGTGGGGATGAGCGGCCTGTCCTGGAATATGATTTTAAAAAGCAGAAACTGATTCTGTCCGATATTAATGCCAGCGGTGGTGGTTATGTCTATCTTAACGGAAAGATAATCAGTACAAATGACAAGGGAGAAATAGAAGTCCTCAATGGGCTGGGAGATGTGACGATTGATAATTACAGCAGCAAACCCCTGGTCATTAATGATATTAATACAGGAAGCTCGGCAGAAGGTATAATTAAAATTGTTGATACACAGAAGGGTCAAACAACCTGGTATGTAAACAGTCCTGGAGAAAAAATCAAAGGATATCAATTAAACAGGACTACCAATACAGTCAGGCCAGAAAATTATAATGAATATTCACATACTGGGGCAGCATATTCACCGATGACCAATCTCCGCTACCAATGGACCAGAACAGCCGAGGTTGAGCGAAATTTATCAGAGGACGACGGCTGGGTTGAACTGACCGACCGCCGGAAAGACGGTCTCGGTTATTCAGTCTATAATTTTAGAACAAATTTGAATCCCTGGACCTGGGTTAATAAAAGTGGTGATAATGTAACAGACGGCCACTGGGTTAATAGTTCAGAAGGTATTTATATTGATAATGAAAATAACTCTGTTTTTAAGCAGGATATCACTGGTGAGGTAACAAGCTGGGACCATGATCGAAAGATAATTAATTCCGATGGTAGTACAAGTTATAAAACACTTACATGGAATACTTCAGTTGACTGGGATGACTGGAAAAACAAGGGTGTCTGTAAAGATCTCTGGTATTATTATCTACCTTCTAAAGCTCAAGTAAAAGTTACCAACAGTGTTAAAGCTGATAATTCTATAGGCATCAGCTTCAACGGGAGCACCAATGCCAATCTGGAAATAAATTCAGATCCGGGGTTGACCCTGGGCGGAAGAATAGATAACATCAAAGGTGATACAGTTCTTAAAACAAATATAGGTGTTTATGATAACTTCAACCAGGGTAATATTACTCAGTATGCACCGGCATTGATAAATACACAGAGCCTGACGATGAATGCTGATACAGACATTGGTTCACTAACCCGACCGTTACAAATTAATCTCAGGGATGGTGGAACACTGTGGGCAAATTCTAATAATGGTGATATAGCAGTAAAATCTACAGCTGATATTATCAAAGTTCAGCAGATGAATAGTTCTGCTGACGGGTTGATCTACCTTGAATCAAGGGGTAATATTGAAAGTGCCTCTAACGGGGGTTCAACCATCGATGGAGGAAATATAACCCTGATAAGTGAGCAGGGGAGTATAGGTAATACTGACACGGTTTTTAATATTCAGGCAGCCGGCGATGTAAGCCTGGAGGCCAAGAATATAATTAATGTCAAGGATTTAGAAGGCGACTTCAGGCTTCTGAAAGCCTATTCCAGTGAAGGAGATGTCACATTAAGGGTTGATAATGGAAAAATTATTGATGCGGTCAGAGACAGGGAAGTTGATGAGGAACGCCAGGAAGAGCTGGCTGCTATCTGGGATCGCCTACATCTGACTGAGGTTCAGGGGGCTGTAGAAGATGCGGAGCATACAACCGTTACTCCCTATAAGAGGAAGGTAAACAGGGCCTATAATAGATATAGTTATTTACTTGCTCATGGTAATCTTGATGAAGATGGTAATTATCACTTAAATGATGATGCTGTTGAGTTATACAGGGCTCAGGTCGGAGAAGAAGCAACAGATGATGAGGTTAAGACTTATGCCCGTCAGGTTTTTGATAACAATTTAAATATAATTATTGAAGCACTGGGAGAAGACTGGGATCCGGAAGTTTTTGAACATAATAAAAGTGTCAACAGGGCCTATGATGGGTACTGGAGCTTTATGGGACATGGATATATAGATGCAGATGGTAATTATCAGCTGAATCAGGATGCTATTGGCCTGTATAGAACCCGGGCGGGAGAAGATGTAACAGACGCCGAGGTGCAGGAATATGCTCAAACCACCTTTAACAATTATAAAAATTTACTGGATGAGAATCTGACAGAAAACTGGGAATCAGATGGTTATCTGACTGATTTTAACTACTTACAGGGTCTTATTACTGACGAAAAGAAGCAAGAATTAACAACCGGTGCGGTCTGGAATCCATCCCAGTTATTGATAGAGATTAACAGGAATGCTCTTTTACCTGAATCCAATACCCAGATAGTAAGCGGTGATCTCAATATTAAAGGCGATAATATCAACCTGTATGCAGGGAAGGATATAGGTATATTCAGGGAGAACCCGGTTGTAATTGATCTGACTTCAGATATAGAGCTGACGGTAGAACAGAAAGCTGCCCTGGCGACGGCCAGTTTACCCGGAGATATTACTATTACGTATAATGAAGATGGTCAACCGGAGTTCATTAAAATTAAACAGCTCCGCCCACTGTATATTAATCCCCGGGTAAGTATCAGTTCTGATAGTGGTAGTGGTAACACATTTATTTACAATAATGAAGGTTCTTTAAGCATTGATACGATAATCAGTGCGGGTGATATCAGGCTTATAGCCAGGGATAGTATTACTAACTATAATCCTGTCTCTAAAGAATATGCCCTTAATACTGGCAATGATTCAGCCGGGATAGTGCTGGAAGCCGGTAATGGCAGTATTGGGAATGCAGGAAATTATCTGTCATTTAATTCTGGTTTTCTTGGAAGTGCCCGGGCCAAAAATAATATATATCTTGAGAAAACAGCAGGAGACTTCAGTTTTGACAGGATATATGCCGGAAAAACGGTTGGTATCAGCAGTGCCGGTGATATTGTGGGACGGCAGCCGGGGCTGAGTATTCTTGCCAGTTCCATTGATTTTACGGCCGGAGGTAACATTCTGGGCAAGGGCTTTGAGAACAGTACGGATGATGATTCTCTGCAGATAGAACTAAAGGACGGTGTACTTACAGCAGAAGCCGGTGGTAATATTGACCTGGCCAGTAGTCAGTCCATCTGGACCGGTAAAATTGAGGCCGGGACTGGTGGGATTGAAGCAGGTAATATAGATCTATTCAGTGACCTGTCATTAAATATTGGTAGTAAGCTTTCGGCTACTGGTACAGTTTATCTAAACAGTAATGATATTTATGAAGTTGATGCTGGTAATGGTAAGGGTTATATCGAAGCTGAGACACTGCTTACAGAAACATCTGATGGCCAGATAATGAATGGAAATAATCAGGTAAGAAGATTTAGTGCTGCCAATATTGGTCAGGGAGATATCTCCTTAACAAATACCGGAAATTTAAATATACTGGGAATTAACCAAAATAATGGAGATATTGATATTGTAAATACAGAGGATTTTATTAACACAGGTAGTATAAGAACTGCACAGGGAGAGATCAGGGTAAATACAGGACAGGATGGGGAGATTGACGGTAGCCTGACAACTGGTGATGGTAGTAATATATTAATCACAACCGGCGGTGATACCAGGGTAAATGACATGATTTCTACTACGGGTAATGTGAATATGAAAGCCGGTGGTACTATTGTAGAAAATGAAAGTGGTAGAATTGTCAATGTCAGGCAATTAAATACCGGGAGCACGGGTGGTCAGTTACTTACTGGTAAAAACACTGTTAAATATTTCACTGCAGTAAATAAAGATAGTGGTAACATCGAATTAACAAATACGGCCGGTAAGTTGACTATTACAGATATAAATCAATCAGGGTCAGATGTAAGAATAGCTAACAGTGGAGATATAGCTGTTGACAGTATCACAGCAGCAGGGGATGTTAAACTACAGGCCACTGAATCCATTTCCAGTGATAGCACAAGTAAATCCGGGAATACAGGCTCTATAATGAACCGTAAAACCAATGCTGATAAGACCAATATTACGGCTGTTAATATTAATCTAACCGCTGCAGCCGGCAGTATCGGTGAGCGTGATAATTACTTTAATATTGATTCCTCCAATCCTGAGACAGGAGAAGTCAATGCTCTGGCCGGGGAAAATATTTACCTCGGAGAAATAGATGGTCAGATAAATGTTGGTCAATTTGAGGCCGGTAATACTATCGGTATAGCAGCAGATGGTTCTATTTTAAACAGTAATAATGATGATGAGCAGCCCAATTTCAAGGCAAATAAGATAATATTGATCTCCGAAAATGGCAGTATCGGTGCGGCCGGTAACAGGATAAAAACCCAGGCCGAAGCGACAACAGATGCTGGAGCTAAAACTGGTATCTATCTGGTTGAACTTGCCGGTGATCTGGATTCCAATTTCATCTATAATCAACTTGGATTGATAGATTTACTGGTTCAGGAGGGAAACCTGACAGCAGAGGAGATTGCAACACCTCAATTCAAGTTATTATTACCTGCAACTGGAAGTTCAGCAGATATAACGAGAGCTGAAATCGGGGAAAGTGCTGAAATTTATGCAGATAAGTTGGATGTCAGCAATTTACTTCATACCGGTTCAACCCCCTTGTTACTGGTAGTAGAAGGCGGCAGTAAGGAGATGGCTGATCAGGTCAGAATAATTGGCAGTTCTGATCAGGGTATTAACTTTACTAAATTGACGGCAGATTTTGCTCACATCGAGGCCGGTGCAGATAAAGTAAAATTCCTGGCAACAAGAATTGGCAGCAGGGCAGAGTTATATAACAATTACTACAGTGTAATAGCTGATAATATTGATAAACAGTTATATGACTGTGATTTACAGCTTTATCCCCGTGACAGACAATTCTATCTGGTGTTTAGAGCAGATAGAAAGATGCTGACCGATTCCCTGATTGTCAACTATCAACCTCAATTTATTGCCAATGAGTTCAGTACAGAAAACAGTTTCATCAGGATGACCCGCAAGATGCCGCAGGTAATTGGTGATTTTAACAGTGGAATAATACTCACCCCGATGCCAGAAGATGAAAAAAAAGGTGAGCAGGGACTGATATCATTTGTAGATGAAGAAGATGTACTGGGGGGTACCAGATGAGACTAAAAAAATGTCGAGTGAAAATCATCTATTGTGTTATTTTGTTTGCAAGTCTGCTGGTTTTGACCTGTCCGGGATGGTATTTAAACTTATTGATGTCAGTATCAGCATCAGCAGCGGATATAAATCAAGCTGATATTACTGATAATGACACAACGATCTATGTAGAAAAAGTAGTTACAACCTCTTCTGAAATCTTATCAGAAGCAGAGATTGCAGGTATCACTGAGAAATATGAGGACAGAAATCTTACCATGGAGGAAATAAAGCAGATAGCTGCTGAAATTAATCAACTCTATACAGAGAAGGGTTATATAGCCAGAGCTTATTTACTACCTCAGGAGGTCGAGGATAACATAATAAAAATAAATCTGGTCGAAGGCCGTTTTGGCGGGATAGATATAAAAAATAATGAGTATACGAAAACAGATTATATCAAAAAAAGGCTATCCCTGCAGTCTGGAGATCTAGTTGATTTAACTCAGTTAGAAAACGACCTGTATTATTTCAACAGCACCAATAATATCAAGTTAAAAGCTAATCTTAAATCAGGGCAGGAATATGGAACTACAGATTTAATTCTAAATACTCAGGAACCGGAGAGGATAAATACCAGTCTTTTTGTAGATAATGCCGGACGGAAGGAAACCGGTCTTTTCCGGCTGGGCCTGACTACAACTATTAATAGCCCTCTGGGGCGTGGTGATAGTTTTTCCCTTTCAGCCATTAAAGGAGAGGGATTACTATCCGGTTCAGTATTCTACAGTGTTCCAGTCCATAAAGACGGCAGAAAATTAACCATAGGTTACAGTGAGAACCAGACCAATATAATTACCGGTCCCATGGAAAGTGTAGATATCAGCGGGGGAGCAGCAGATTATACAGTCGGTATAAATCGTCCTTTATTGATAAAACCTGAGCAAAACAGAAATTTCAGCCTGGAGATTCACAGAAAAGAATCGGGCAATTATTTTTCAGAGGCAAAACTGCTTTCCGGGGAGATAAGTTCAGTAGTCGCCGGTTTAAGTGGGCAGAAAAGGGAGAATAACCTTTTAAGAACCTACAGCCAGTATCTGACTACAGGCTATTCTGTCAGTTCCGAGAAAGAAGTTGTTTTCTATAAGTATAATGGTAATCTGCTCTGGCAGAGGCTGATAAAGAATAACCGAATATTTAATCTACAGCTACAATGGCAGTATACTGATGATAAATTAATAGTTTCATCTGAGCAGTTTTCCCTGGGAGGCATGAACAATGTCAAGGGTTATCCTCAGGGTCTGCTGATTGGAAATAGCGGTTATTACCTGGGAGCAGAACTGGATATACCGGTTACTAACAGTATCATGGGAATAATTAGTTTTGACCACGGTGGAGTCTTTCCCTATAAGGGGAATGATGAAGAAGTTAAAGAAAGTGATTACTTAAACAGTATTAGTCTGGGTACCAATATTCAAATGAATGAGGGGACACTACTGAAGGTAATTTATGCCAGGCCCCTCAGCACCCTGGAAGATTACAGTAAACCCAGAATACATTTTACTGTTCAGATTAACTTTTAAACAAAAATTAGGTAT
>JADQBU010000439.1 GCA_016278435.1 Halanaerobiales bacterium | reverse complement strand
GTGATTCAAAAAGTCCTGTTAAAACCTTTTCTTCGTTTCTGGCCGGGATCAGTACTGTTACCATTGGTAAACTGCCATTATAATCCCCGGGTCTACCCCTGTTTCTGATTCTGGAAAATATTGCTCTAAAAAAATAAATTGTATGCAGTGAGATGAATAATAAAATAAAACCACTAGCAAAGGTCATTAGAAATAATATAAAGAACGACAATTTAATCACCCCCCTGATTTAATTTTTTATAACAGAATAATATGAGTGCATATAAAATAATAATCAGACAGAATCCTGCAATGATTTCAAGTGCCATTTTAACCCAGTAATGTGGTGGTTTAATAAGTTTATTATCCTTTGTATTTAACAATAGTTGTTTATTGAACTTCGGTCTTGTTTTTTGATAATTGTCAAGGTCAACGAACTGATAACCATTAAACTGGAACCAGTCTACCAGACTTTCTAAATATTCTGGCGGCATAAACCAGTGGTAGAAAAAGCTGGCCGTACCATCACGGATAACTGTTAACCTTCTGGCATTGTTAATGATCTGGTCGATATCTTTTCTATCTGTGACATATCCCAGATTTTCAGGTATTATCGTTAAACCCTGTTCATCTTCATTGATTAAAAAGGGGAAATCCTGCATCATATCAATTGTATTATTTATCTGTTTTTGACCGACTAATACAGGTAAATAATCTTTCAATATTCTATATCCATCGTGAGGAAAGGCATAATGAGGTGGACAGAAGGCAGCCGGCAGAATTCCCTGTTTCTTAAACTGCTTTAAGCCCAGAATTATCCTTTTGCTAATAAAATCAACATTGGTAATAAATGAATCCTGCTCAGTATTCCAGAATTCATAACCTTCACCACTGCTTTTACCATCAGGTAAACAGTGGGTATAGCCGTGCATAATTACTGACCCGCCATTTTTCTGAATATAGTGAAGTACTTCTACCAGTTCTGGATTGAAGTCTAAAGGAAGCCGTCCTTCCAGGTCGGGATCTTGATAAACCGGAATGACATTTACGGAAAGGGGAGTTCCCTGCTGATGAAAATATCGGCCAGTTTTTTTATCTTTTCAGGATCACTTCTGGGGTGAATGTCTTCGATCCGGATAAAGACCTTTTTCGAACGCCTGTGTTCTTGCTGTAATATATTGTGCAGTAGGTCGGCGAATATTAACTGGCTGCTGTCCCAGAAATCAAGATGAGGAATAAACCATTTATTTTCTCTGTGGAAAATGAAAGGATACTCTTTCTGATTGTGGTAAATGGATGTTTCGATAGTGAGATCAGAAGCTGTTGTTTGACTGGAAGCTGTTTTTATTGTAGTAATTGAGATATCATTTTTTAGGGTGAGTTCTTTTTCGTTGTATTCAATATAATTATTGTTACCTACAGGGATTGTAATGGAATTTTCGGGAAAATATAGATTTACAGCAGCAGGTCCAATTAAGCAGATAGTACCCTGGAATTTTTTTAGGATTGCAAGCATACGGGTATCGATTCTGTTATTACCGGTAAGATAAAAGATATAGTCAAATTTCGATAATGAAATTGTCTTAAGATTGTCAGCATTTATTTTTTCTCTTGTTAATACAAAATGGCCCAGCAGGTTATCGAGCAAAGTGGCTCTGGTTTGAGTATTATTATGATTAAGAATAAGAGCCTGGTCAGTTATTTGACCTTCCTGTTCAGCCTTGAGGTCTGTACTGGACAAAGTTAATAAAGAGAATGATAATATTAAAATTAAACTACAAATTATTATATTTTTTCCCATAATTTTCTCTCCTTGATTTTAATTATCCTATGAAAGCGTAAAAGAAAATGTGACAAAGTGCCCCCCGATTGAGATAATCTTTACCTGATAATAATTTGAAATAAGAAGAGATATTGAGATTATTATGATATAATTTTTACAGGGGTGATAGAAATGGATGTTCTAATTAATTTGAATTCAATGGTACCTGATATTAGTGATAATTTAATTAAACGAAAAAGACTTTTTGATCTGATAGATGCGGGAGCAAACAAGAAGGGTAATTTTTTACTGGTTTCAGCTCCAGCAGGTTATGGAAAAACAACCCTGATTTCTGCCTGGTTAAGAGAGCAGCAGTATTCTGCGGCCTGGTTTACCGCCGGGGAACATATTGACCATCCGTCTTCTTTCTTTCCCGGAATAATAACTGCTTTACAGAAGATTAACTCCGATCTGTTCAAGGGAACAGAGAATATTTTAAAGATGCCGGTTTTGCCCGGTGTTGAATCAGTTGTTTCCTCATTTATCGATGAAATGCGATTTATTGAAGAGAAAATAGTACTGGTGCTGGATAATTTTCAGTTAATTAAGAGTAAATATAATAAAAACATCATTGAAAAATTGATACAGTTCTTACCGGAAAACCTATTTCTAATTATTTTGACCAGGGAAGACCCTCCTTTTATGTTAAATCGATTTCGGATTGAGGGCAGTATGAGCGAAATCAGGGCTCAGGACCTCCGCTTCAGTAAAGAAGAAATGCTGCTATTATTTAATCAGGTAATGTCTTTAGATATGGATAATACAGACCTGGATGCTATTTATAAGAAAACAGAAGGCTGGGTTTCCGGGGCCAGGCTGGTTGGAATAAAATTAATGGGTAAAAGCCGGCAGGATATTCATGATTTTGTGCTTGATCTTTCCGGCAGCCATCATTTTATTATAGATTATTTAGTGGAAGAGGTTTTAAGAGATCTGGATGAGGTTACAAAAGAATTTCTCTACCGGACCTCGGTTGTGGAAAGATTCTGTCCTGAACTCTGCAATATTTTAACTGGGAGAGATGACAGCTCAAAAATACTAAACAAACTGGAGATTATGAATCTGTTTTTATTACCACTGGATGACAAAAGAGAATGGTTTAGATATCATCAGCTTTTCCGGGATTCATTGCAAATTAATCTGACTCAGTCTGAAAAAAATGAATTACATATGAAGGCGGCAGACTGGTTTGCTGAGCAAAAATTATTTGTAGAAGCAGTAGAAGAGGCCAGGAAGGCAGGCGAATTTACTAAGGCAGCCAGGTATCTTCTGGAAATGGTCCCCGAATATCTGGAAAGGGGTGACCTCAAGAAGATACTGGAACTGCTGGAAGAAGTTCCAGATAATTATCTAAAAGATAGGCCGCTGCTTTTAATTATGAAAGCCTGGTCATTATTTGCCACCGGGAATAAGAAAGATGCCCTGTTTTATATTGATCTTATTACAAGAAATTCAGGGTTAATTGATAACTGTAATAAAGGGCGATTAATGACTTTGACATCCTTGATTTCAGGTGATATTGAGGAAGCTAAACAGGCCTTGAAATTGATTGATGAGAAAGATAAAATTTTCAGGGTTAATGCCCTGATGACCCTGGGTCAGATTCAGGCAGGATATGGAAAACTTATGGAGTCGGTAGACTCATTTCAGCAGGCCTATTACCTGGGTAGAGAAACCGGACAGGTCTTTATGGAAATAATGTCCCTGATAAATCTGGCCTTAAAACAGAATCAACTGGGGGAATTACAGGAAGCTTTGACATTATGCCGGCAAAATATTGAAAGATTTCAGGACAGCCGTGGTTATATACAGCCCCTGGCCCGGCTTATATTCATTCCCCTGGGAATTCTGCATTATTATAAGGGAGATTATCAAAAAGCCAAAAAATATTTAATTGAGGGTATTGAACTTAGTGAGTGCTTAAGCCTTGTTCATGTATCCTGGATGCCCAAGATATATTATGCCCTGAGCTGTTATGAAGCGGGAGAAACAGAACAGGCTCAGGAAATAATTGATGAACTGATTGACTTTACCAGAAAGTATAACCTCAAACCAAATTATCAATGGGCTGACAATATAAAAGTTGAGTTTAGCTTAAAAGCCGGGAACCTGGAGATGGGCAGGGAGAAACTGGAGTTCTACAGTGAAGCCTGTAAACAAAATTTCAATACTATCACTATCCAGACGATTTTAACCTACTGCCGGGTTTTATTACGTAAAAAGGAGTACAGTGAGGCAATATCACAGTTAAAGAAAGTATTTGATCAGAGTAGTGATTACCTGGATAAATTATCTGCTGGGCTTCTGCTGGCTCTGGCTTACTATAATTGCAATGAAAAAGAAAAGGCAGAAAACTATCTAGTAGAGGCTATGAAAATGTCTGTCAGTCAGGGTTATATTAGTCCTTTTGTGCGGGAGGGTAAATCGATTTTATCATTATTAAAGGAATTTAGAGAGCTATCACCGGAGATGATCGATAAAATTGTGAGTAAAATAAAGGTGAATCTGGAAGAAAAGGGTGAGACAGAAGAATTAGTTGAACCCCTGACCGAGCGGGAGAGGGAGATACTGACTCTGGCAGCCGGTGGGCTGTCCAATAAAAAAATTGCTGAAAAACTATTTATTACCGAAGGGACAACCAAATGGCATTTAAGCAATATTTATTCCAAACTGGGTGTAAGTAACCGGACCAGAGCTGCTGCAAAAGCCCGGGAATTAGGTCTGCTAGAATAATTGAGATTAAACTGATGTCTAATTTATAAGGTGTATGCCCTGCAGGTTTAATTTAATACAAATTATCAGAGACCCTTACCTGACAGGTAAGGGTTTTTAAATACCTAACTTTCGATAGGTGTATTTAATCTTTGAAAAGGTTATGATGTATTTAAGCAAAAAATGGAGTTTGGCAGGAAGGGGGAAATTGATATAGAATATTATGATATTATTTTAGAGGGACATTTAAACAAAAAAAGATTGCTGATGTTTGCCGAAATGGAAGTGACTTTACTGGAAGATGGTACCACAAAACTATCGGGGTTTTTAGACCAGCCGGCTTTGTATGGTTTTTTAGATTATGTAGGTAACCTGGGGTTAAAATTAATATCTGTAAAGAAAATCAAGAAAGAGAATCAGGGAGGAATAAAAAAGTGATCTCTTGCGGCGGATCTGGCTAAACAGGGAAGAAAATAGTTTAAGAATTAAGGAAATATAATCAATAAAAGGGAGATGTTATAGATGAAATCAGGTGTGATAGTTATTTTCTGTGTAGTATTGGTATTATGTTTAAGTGGTATGGTCTTTGCAGTCCGGGAAGTCAGGATCGATCCTCAGGAAGAATTAACACTTGATTTCAGCGGCGCCCGGATCAGGGTTGAAACCTGGAATGGAGATTTTGTAAAAATTGATACTACCTATTTGGTTAAAGAGGAATATGAACTGGAGATAGACAATAATCTGATTTTCTTTGATAAAGACCGTCATCTCCAGAAATATCCCGATGATCTTGATAGTAATGCCATACCATTTATAATCAATGAGGTTTACTTTATTATCAAAATACCAGTAAGTACAGCCGTTAGTATTGTGGCTGATAGTGCCAATATCAAAAACTGGTGTCAACTTAAATTAATCACTGCCAGAAACGCCAGAGTCAGGGACTGTGTGTTCCTGACCGGTTTTACTGGAAAAGGAGAAAAATTATATATCAAAAACTCCCGCTTTGAAGGGGAAAAAGACCTTGAATTTGAGCATATATATGAAGAAAATTATGGTAATAAAAGAAGTAAAGATAGTTTCTGGAAATTTATCTTTGAACTTATTTAAATTCAATGGAGGCAGCGATAACATCATAGAGGCTGCTGTAATCTTCAAAGGATCCACTATCGGACATAAAATTAAATGTCAGGAATGTTGATGAGTCCTTATAGGTAATATAGATGATTGAACGGGTATCTGCTATACCTTCATTTTCTGCCAGAACAACCCTATAGGTAGTGCGGCCGTCAAGTCGGTAGTATTTATTCTCTTTAATCACATCATTTTCAGCAAAGAGGGGCTGCTGCTGAACTGCCTCTATCAGTGTATTATTATTGAGCGGCTTACTTGCTATTGATTTGATCTCCTTGACAGTTAAACTGTGGCTGGAGTCATCAGATCCCAGTATTTTATAGTCCCGGTCCGAACCAAATCTGATCCAGTTGGAGGGATATTTGAATGAATAACCATCTACTGTATGTATTTCCAGGTTTCTAATCAGATTGTTGACTCTTTCCTGAACTGTTTGCTGTGTCTGTGGAGATAATCCAGCTGTTTTATTACTGCTGTTTTTTTCTGGTTCAGGTGATTTTGTTACAGATTCCCGGGGTTTCTTAATTGACTCCGGGGTTTGATGAGCTGCTGGAGTTTCCGGGTTCTCCTGAGATTTCCTGTCGTCATCAACTGTGATTTCGACGACTGCTTTTTGTTTTCTGTAATCATCTAAATAATTTTGCATATAGTCAATTCTGGTTGAGGGATAGGGGTGAGTCTGGAAAAGTTCGATTAGCTTGATATCCGGATTATTACTGGCTTTCTCCAGGACCTTCATTAAACTTATTGCCCCCTCTGGGTTATAACCTGCTTTGATCAAGAGCTGGATGGAATAAATATCGGCCTCTTTTTCCTGATCCCGGGAAAAGCCTTTCTGGATTAAATTCAGGGCCAGGTTCTGCAGCATCTTGTTATCGAGATTAAAGAATCCTACCAGAAGTGACAGGCCAAGATTGGCCTGGAGGTTTTCATCCAGATGTTTCTTAATCCCATGGCCCATTTCGTGGCCCAGGAGTGCTGCCCTCTGGTCATCATTTTGTAGTAAATCGAGCAGACCGCGGTAAAGGACAATATAACCATTACCGATGTATTCGGCATTAACTACATCTGTATCTATGTAAAATAACTTAAATTTGATTTCATCAGTATTTATCTGCTTCTCAAGTTTGTCCAGGATCAGGTTAAATCTATCGTTTTTTGCCAGGTTGTAAAATGAGTGCGGGTATTTTTCCTTCAGGTGATTTAGATTAATTTCAGCAATTTTCTTTTCATAACTGGAGACTGCAGAGGCGCTGACAGTAAAAGCCAGAATCATAAGTGTGATTAATAATATAACGAACAAATTTCTTTTTCTCAGCATCTGGATCCCTTCCTTATATACTTGATTTAAAATTCATAATTAATATTTAAACTGGTAAACTGGTTTTTCATAGTTTATAATTATATATAAATATGGTTAATCCTCTTAATTATTTAAAAATTTATTATAAAATCCAGGAGGTTATTGTTGTGCAAAATATTACTTTTAACCCAATAGGTACGATAAAATCACCATTTAAAAAGCCGGCTGGTACACCGATTCAACCCACAGCTGAGGGAGCAGGCAGGGCCCAAATTGAACTCTTGCCAGAATATGTAGAAGGTCTAAAGAATTTAGATGGATTTTCTCACTTGATCCTTTTATACCACTGCCACTTAGCAAAAGAACCTTCTTTAACCGTTAAACCCTTCATGGAAGACAGAGAACATGGTATTTTTGCTATCAGGGCTCCCAGCAGACCAAATTCTATAGGGTTATCGATAGTTCGCCTCAAGAAGATTGAAAAAAACATATTGTATATCGAAGATGTAGATATCCTCGATGGAACACCCCTGCTGGACATTAAACCCTATGTGCCCGAGTTTGATGTCAGAGAGGGAGTTAAAATTGGCTGGCTGGAGAAGAATGTCAGGAAACTATCAGCGATTGAAGATGACGGTAGATTTGCAGAGCAGGAATGATAGTTGTTAAATCCAGAAAAATAGATTTAAGGTAATATAATTATATTCCTAAAAATCTTATAGGCTGTGAATCAGAAGTGGCGGTGTGTTGTCTGCACCGCCACCCTGTTATAAGGAGGTAGATTTTTATTTAATAAAAACAGGCAGGTCCTGGAGATAGATTAAATCTTTATTATAACTGTCACCTTCCTTGAGGACAGCAGCCCTGCCTACAACTTCAGCATCTGTCTTATCAATCAGCTCTTCCAGTGTTTCAAAGGTGCCTCCAGTGGAGACTACATCATCTATCAGTACCACCTTTTTCCCTTTGATCAGCTCAACATCCATACCGTTTAGAACCAGATTCTGTTTGCCCTTGGTTGTAATCGATTCAACTTCCAGAGTAACGGGATTTTCCATGTAAGCCTTGACATTTTTGCGGCAGATTATGTATCTGGATAATCCCAGGAAAGTACCCAGGGCCTGCAGAAGGGGAATAACCTTGGCTTCAGGTCCAACCAGATAATCAAATTCCAGTTTAGCCAGCTTTGTTGCCAGTGCTCCGGCACAGAAATTGATGAGATTAACATCACCGAGCATGACAAAAGAGGCAATCCAGAGATTATCATTTATCTGGACTATGGGTAACTTGCGGTGAAAACCACTGATTTCCAGGTCATAATGGGTCTGGCCGGTATATTTAATCACCATTTTTTACATCACACCGGCAAGATGGAATAAGACCCGGAGGATAACTCCAGATAACATACCGACAAAGGGATCAAAACGGGCTGTCAGAACCACAACCATACCCAGTACAGCTGCCATCGGTGAGCTCATGGAGACATTGCTGAAAGCAAGCTGAATATTTGTGGGTAGGGTAACTATTGCACCAAGAACGAGCAGGAAACCGGCAATCGAAGACTGTGGTACATAATGGCCGATTTTGGGCAGTAGACCGGTAAGTAGAATGACGGCAAAAATACCCATCATCAGAACCCCGGCCAGCATGGGATGGGGAGCATCACCTGTGGCTGATATGATACTTTCCACCGGTGAACCACCGAAAAGGGAAGAACCCATATCAGCCAGGGAAGAGTAGATAGCAAGTTTATCAACATTGACAGCAGTGTTGGCAATCTGGCCGGTCAGCTTGCCGAAAGAAATATTGGCCCCGATATTGAGGGTGATTAAGGCCAGGGCACCGCGGATAACAGTAGAATTTGTCCAGAATTTCCAGACCAGAGGCTGGAGTTTTACTGTTTCATTTTTCTCATCATGTTCTACCGGATTAAATTTAGCATAACGCCCGACAATACAGCTGATAACAACAGACCAGACGATGGTATGGACCAGACTGGCGGTCATAATCCAGACGATGAGAGCGGTAACAACAGAAATAGCTCCGATAACTTTCTCCTTTAATCCCATCTCAATGGCAACATAGGCCAGCATGATTCCGACCCCCGCCATCATGGCATTGGTGATTTCAGGTCCAATAAAATTAACAATCTTCTCCAGTAGACCAAAGACCCCGATCAGAGTCATACCCAGACCACCGAAGAAGATAGCTGAAAGCACCTCATTCCTTTTTTCACTGAGTCTTCCAGCCAGGGTGATAGTTTCTGCCTGAAAAGAGATTGGAGCTACACTTTGAAAGACCAGGGCCCCAATTATCCCGATGATAAAAGCAAAAGCAGTTGGCAGGGCGGCAAAGCCAAAACTTAGGGCCAGCAGACCCTGTGGAATTCCATTTAGTACCACACCCAGGGCAGCCAGTACATCCTGTAACGACATATTAACCTCTCCTTTTAAATTTTTTTAATTAAAGGTATAGTATATTTTTCGACATTTTTCCAGATATTCCTGCAAAAAAACTAACAAAATAATTTAGTTGTTTAATACATTAAAATCTAATTGATTTCAAGTAAATAGTGCCAGATATTTTTAATAATATTTAAGGAGAATATTTTTATAAATTCTGATAGTTTGAAAAAGATAAAAAAGGATTTTGCCGGTAATTATGTAATTTATTTATATAGAACAGCCAGAAAAACTTCATTTAAATCTGTGATTTGAGTTTTGCTGGAGAAGAAGTAGGTTTCTCAATAAGAAGGGAGGTGATAAAAAGTGCTGGAAGAATTAAAAGAAAGAGTGATGAAAGCCAATCAGGCCCTGGTAAAGCACGATCTGGTTGTTCTGACCTGGGGGAATGTGAGTATGATCGACCGGACGAAAGGCCTGGTGGCAATAAAACCAAGTGGGGTACCCTATGAAGAGCTGACTGCAGATAAAATTGTGATAATTGATCTGGAGGGGAACCGGGTAGAAGGTGAGCTGCGGCCTTCTTCTGATACAGAGACCCACCTTGTTTTATACAATAATTTCAGCAAAATAGGTGGGGTTGTCCATACCCACTCACCCTGGGCGACGGCCTGGGCTCAGGCCGGGAGAAGTATCCCCTGTTACGGAACTACCCATGCTGATCATTTTTACGGAGAAGTACCCTGTACCAGGGAGATGAGCGAGGCAGAGATCAATGGTGAGTATGAGAAGGAGACAGGTAATATAATTCTGGAGGAATTCAGGGATAGAAAACCTGTGGATGTACCTGCTGTACTTGTCAGGGATCACGGTCCCTTTGTCTGGGGCGATGATGCCCTGGATGCTGTCGAGAAT
>JADQBU010000177.1 GCA_016278435.1 Halanaerobiales bacterium | reverse complement strand
TTTTCTTTAAGTGTATCAGCACTTATTGTTCTCATATTGATTTACTACCCCTTTTAATAATTATTCCAGATAAACCGTTTTTTGTTTCCCTGTTACAAAATAAGTTGACTAAATTATAATGATGACTATATCATACCCCCTTGATTAATTTAAATGTTTTCATATGTCAATATATATGCAAAACCTGTGCCACATGAAATATTTAATTTTTGAAAAATTGCCTATATTCCTTATATAAAGACTTTAAATTAAAATTACAATTTTATTTTTCAGTCTAAATTTTAGAAAAGAAATATGAAGAGAATAAAAAAACGGGTAGACTAACGGAATATAACCCGTTATTTCCACCCATTAACCCATTGGAACTATCTGACTGATGATTAATCATCAAATATTTATTTAACTTATTATAAAACTACTTAAACAAAAGAAATGCTGCAGCTAATGACAATAAACTAACAATAATAAATGAAATTAAAACAATCAGGAAGGGTTTTACTCCCGTCTTTTTGAGTTCATTTAAATCCATATTATAACCCAGTCCTACAAATGCCAGCATAAACAACCAGTTATAAGCATTCTTCATATAGCCAAGCTGGGTGGTACTTAAAATCCCCGAATTAGCAATAAATAGAACTATTATAAATCCAATTATTATTTTGGGAAATTTATTCCACAAATAACTGGCCTTATTAACTATCTTACTTGATAATCCTTTTCTTACATAATAAACACTATAAAGTAATGCCCAGATACCTATAAAAGTATTCCTTACCATTTTAGCAATTGTAGCAATCTGTCCTGCCATATCTGAATGAGCAAAACCTGCTGCAATGGTTGTCCCGGTACTGAACATACTGACACCTGTCCAGGCCCCATAAACCTGGGGAGATGCTATCAGGTTACCTATCAGGGGATATAAAAATACAGTTATTACATCAAAAGTCAATATTGTAGCAATTGCATAAGCTATATGTTCTTTTTTAGCGTCTATGGCTGCTCCGGTAGCTATAACTGCCGATACACCGCAGACCGATGAGCCTGAAGAAAGACAGCTACCCAGTTTCGGATCAATTTTGAACTTTTTAGATAGATATTCAACTAAAAATAAGACAAAAAAGATAAAGACCACAATCATCAATAATAACTCCGGTCCAACTCTTATAATATCTTTTAACAAAACCCTGGCACCAAGAATTACAATACCAGTGTTTAAAAATAATTTATGTGTTTTAAGTATACCCTCTGTTATCAGGACAGGCAGTTTGACTAAATTAGCACTGATTATCCCCAGTAAAATAGCAATAATTAAATAACTTACATGAGGTATTAAACTACCAATGTATTTTGCAAATAAACCCATAATAAAAAGAAAGATAATTCCTGGAACAAATTCTACTATTTTTTTCATTGACAATGTAAAAACCTCCAGTTAAATATTTACCAGGGAATCTTCAAACCTACTACAACAAAAAATAAAATAATAAAGCCCAGAACCACAGGTAACCACTCTTTCATTACAAACACCTCATAATTATTATTTTACTCACAAGTTGTCCATCAATTAAAATAATCAAACAAAAAAATTAATTATAATAAGTCCCATTCTGCCACTAAAAAGTATTATAACACAGTAGTATTATTTTGTCGAATCCTGATAATCCAGGATTAAATGAAAACACACAGCCCCAGGAATAAACCCATTATCCACCCATTGAACCATTAAATCTACTTGATCTGTTCAAATATATTAATGCCTTTTTCGGTAATACTGGTTCCCTGCCGGCCCCTGCCAATTTTGACAAGTTCCATATCTTCCATTTTTTTGATTCGGCTTCTGACCATCTGTGCACTTAATCCCAGATTTTTTTCTTCTGCAGACTGTGCTATCTGACGTCTACCTATATTTTTATTCATTTTTCCAGCCTGATATAGACACTCTAAAATAAATAGATATTCATCTGTTTTTTTTAGATTAAGTAATTTATCCCCCAATCTAGATATATCCTTTTCGATTCCATAATCATCCTTAAATTTATCAGAATCACCCAGGTTATTCTGCAAATATATAGGCAAATCTTTTACTTTCACTTCTTTCTGGCAGACCTGTGATATACATTCGATACAGTTACGTAACTGCCTTATATTGCCGGGCCAGTCATAATTATATATTTTACTCATTGTTTCTGGCGATATCTCCAGATTTTCTTTTTTAAATATTTTTAAAAAATAATTAATTAAAGGTATAATATCTTCCTTTCTCTCCCTCAGCGGGTCTATCTTCAAGGGTAAAACATTTAACCTGTAGAATAGGTCCTCTCTAAATTCTCCTTCCCTGACAAGCTCCTCCAGATCTTTGTTAGTAGCAGCAATTATCCTGATGTCTATCGGTATAATCTGGGTAGATCCCACTCTCATTACTTCCCTTTCTTCAAGAACCCTTAAAAGTTTAATCTGAATATTTGCTGGAATATCTCCTATTTCATCCAGAAAAATTGTTCCTTTATGGGCCTGTTCAAACACACCCGGTTTGCCTGCTTTCAATGCTCCGGTAAATGCACCTTCTACATAACCAAACAGTTCACTTTCAAAAAGGTCTTTTGGTATGGTAGCACAATTAATGGCAACGAACGGACCATTTTTTCTTTTTGATATATTATGGATCGCCTGAGCAAATAATTCCTTTCCTGTCCCGGTCTCCCCCTGAATCAAAACAGTAGAATTACTGGATGCAATATTTCTGGCTTTCTTCTTCGTCATTTTTAAACTCTCACTGTTCCCAATAATGTTTTCAAATTTATAGCGGGCAATATGGCCTTTATTCTTTAATTCTTTTCTCAGAGTTTCCTCTAATTCTTTTATTTCAGTAATATCTCTGGAAATAGCCAGTGCCCCAATATTTTCATCCCTGTCAAAAACCGGGAAAATGCTTGTAATTATATTACGTTTTTTTTCTGTTTTATGAATATGGTTTACTATCTTCCCATGATTTTTCAGGACATTTTCTAGGTTGATATTAAAAAATTCTTTTTTTATATCAGAATCGATTATATTTTCAATTTTAATATTAAAAATCTCCATAGCCCGTTTATTCATTAATTTTATCTTACCTGCTTCATTTATATAAATTATCCCATCTGTAACATGATTAATTACCAACTGGAACATTTCATTGGCTTTATTTACTTCTACAATCTCATTATTCAATCTTTTACTAAATCCAACAAGCCTTTTTACATATTTTGCAATAACCAGGTCAGCTTTCTGATCTATTAAATTAAATTTAAGTAATATCTGTATTATTGTTGAGATGCCCAGTTGCCTTTTTTGAATATCAACTATCTTCAGATTGGCTGGCACAAAATCTCTCTTGCCAGTAGTAATAGCCAGATCAACTGGTGGGAGTTCCCTTTCAGAGATCTCAGGGGCATAAGGGAAATATTGAATATGATTGATTCCTACTGTGTGTAGAAATGCTTTAGTAGCCCGGGCTGACTTCATTGAATTACAGACCAGTAAAGCCCTGGTCCCTACAGGTATTTTGAGTAATTTATCAAGTGAGAAAAGCTGGAGAGCACGGTTGGCAATGAAAACATCAGTACCCTCATTGACATATTGAGAAATTTCATCTCTTACTAGATCAGTTGTCAATACCAGGTCACCACTAACCTTCCCTTTAAACCCTTCTTCCAGAGAATGACAATCTATTTTAACTTTATCTTCTAACATATCATTTAACTGGGAGCAAAAAAGCTGATAGGTCGCTTTAGATATAGTCAGTATAGTAAGACGCGGCTCATTCCGCAAATCAGCCCACCCCCTCTTCAGAGCTATAATTTTTCAACAAATTAATACCCTGTTCAGTAATATTTGAACCCTGCCGGCCCCTGCCAACACTTACCAAATTAAATTCTTCAAGTTTTTTTAATCTGCTTCTGATCATTTGGGAATTAAGTTCAATCCCATTAATTTCTGCATTCCTGGCTATCTGCCTGCGGCCAATATTAATATCCATCTGTCTGGCTAAATATAGTTCATTTAAAATAAATAAATAATTTTTCTTATCTCCAGCGTCATTAAATTTATTTAAAAGACCCTTTTCTTCAGATAATATCTCTCCTCGAGCATTATCTAATAAATAATCAGGTAGATGCTGAACCTTAACTTTCTTTTCACATGTCTGTGTAATCCACTCCATACAATTTCTCAACTGCCTGATGTTACCAGGCCAATCATAATTTATTATTTTTTCCATAACTTTATCTGTTATATCCAACTCGTCTTTAAAAAACTGTTTTAAAAATAATTTTATTAGAGGATAAATGTCCTTCTTGCGTTCCTTTAAAGGGGGAAGTTGTAATGGAAGAACATTAATTCTATAATATAAATCTTCTCTAAATTCTTTTTCCCTGACTTTCTCAGCCAGATTCTTGTTGGTGGCTGCTATGACCCGGATATCTACTGGAATAATTTTTCCTGCCCCAATTCGCATAATCTCTTTTTCCTGTAATACACGTAATAATTTTATCTGTATATCTTTTGGTATATCCCCAATCTCATCAAGAAAGATTGTTCCCTGATTGGCCTGTTCAAAAACCCCTGGTTTCCCTCCTTTACGGGCTCCGGTAAAGGCTCCTTCTACATAACCGAATAATTCACTTTCAAAAAGATCACCAGGAACCGTAGCACAGTTAATAGCAATAAATGGACCTTCTTTTCTATTGGAGGCATTGTGAATAGCATGGGCAAAAAGTTCTTTGCCTGTGCCGGTTTCACCCTGAATAAGTACAGTTGAATTACTCTGAGCCAGATTGCGGGCTCTATCTTTGGTTTCAATTATCTTTTCACTTTTACCAATTATACTGGAAAAATCATATTTAGCTACATGGGCACTTTCCTTAAATTTCCGGCGCAGGGTTTCCTCAAGTTTTTCAACCTCAGTTATATCCTTACAGATTGCCATAACTCCTGTGTTTTCTCCCCGGTTCTTTATGGGGATAATATTGGTAATCACTTTTTTGTCTTTGCCGATAGTCTGGATTTTATTTGTTGCTTTCTCCCCGGTTTCAAGAATTTTATTAAAATTAATATTAAATATTTCCCCATTTATTTTGGATTCAACTATGGCCCTGTTTTTTACATTAAATATTTCCCGGGCCATCTTGTTAAAAATCTTGATTTCCTGTTCTTTATTAATATAAATTATTCCATTAGATACATGGTCAATAACAATTTTAAGCATTTTATTAACTTTATTTGCTTCAATAACCTCGCTATTTAACCTTTTGCTCAAATCAATAAGCCGTTTAACAAAATTTGCTATAACTAAATCTGCACACTCATTAATAAGATTTAATTTGATAAGAATTTGAATAATAGTTGAAATACCCACCTGTCTTTTGCTGACATCAATAACTTTCATATTTTCAGGTACATCTTTTGTTATTCCAGTTATTATTACTAGATCTGCTGGTGGAACCTCATCTCCAGTAAAATATGGGATAAAATTAATATGATTAATACCAACAGTCTCTAAAAATTGAATTGTCTCCCTGGTTGATTCTCTGGTACTACAGACCAGTAAGGACCTGGTCCCTTCAGGAATATTAATTAATTTATCAAGTGAGGAAAGCTGAAGTGATCTCCTGACAACCAGAAATTCTGTATTATCATCAATATATCCCTGACATTTTTTGCTGGCAAAGTCTGTTGTTAAAACAAGGTCAGCTTTTATCTTTCCTTTTATTCCTTTTTCGAGAGAGCAACTCTCAATAAAAACATAATCGCCCAGTAAGTCATCTAGCTGATTATGAAATAAACCCCTTGTTTCTTCATTGAAAGTTAATATAAATAAAGTGGGTTTCATAACATCACCACCCTCCAGGTTAAAAGATTTAAGTCATTAACTTTAATAATTTTTATAATTTTCTTTAAATGTTTGTATATCTATTTTAACAGCATTACTTATTCTTTTCAACAGGTAGTATTCTTAATCCACCATCACAGTTTAAAATACTTACCTGAAACAAAAAACCGCAGAGCAAAACCCTGCGGAATCAGTAAAATCTATTCTATTATCAATTTAATATTATCTTCACAATTATACTGGCCCTCCCACAGGCCATAGAACTTAAACTTGGTTATCAAATTTATTCATAAACCCAGGACTAATATGAGCCAGTCTAAATAAACAGACTCATATTCCCTTCATCAGCAGCACTGAGGAAACTGGCCACTCCGCCAACTTCTACTCCATCGATCAACTCTTCTTTCTTTAATCCCATTACTTCCATAGACATCTGGCAGGCGACCATTCTTACCCCGTTTTCCCGGGCCTGGGTCATTAATTCTTCCAGGGAGTCAATACCTTTGTTTTCCATGACCTTACGGATCATCTTCGGACCCATTCCCAGCATATTCATGTTTGATAAGGGTAGTTTCTTGCTGCCCCGGGGCATCATTTTGCCGAACATCTTATCCATAAACCCTTTATTTTTAGTTTCAACATACCGATCTTTTCTTAAAACATTTAAGCCCCAGAAGGTAAAGAAGAGGGTGACTTTATTGCCCATCGCTGCTGCTCCATTGGCAATAATGAAGGAAGCAATTGCCTTATCAAGTTCTCCGCTGAAAACAACCATGGTTTTGCCTTTAACCGGTTGAGTATTTTTAACCTCGACAGGGAGCTGACCCTTTCTTAAGGTTACCAGAAAACAGCCTTCCTCTTCCTTAATATCCAGCAGTGTATTTCCAGTATTACTGCACCAGGCTCTGATATCCTGCTTGAAGCCGGGATCAGTTGCTTTTACTTCCAGCAGATCCCCCTCTGCAAGTTCCTCCACCTTCTTATACACCTGCATAATGGGACCGGGGCACTGCAGGCCGCAGGCATCAAGTTCTACTTTTTTTTTAGTTTCTTTTTCTTTTAATTCTTCCCCTGCTTCCTGTCCTGCTTCCGGATTGGAAGCATTTGCAATTTTTTCTTCATCCGGATCTTCTATTATACCTGATTTATCATCCTGAACAGTACTATATAGTTTAAATCCACCCAGTAAATTTTTGACATTTTTGAATCCGTGCTGGGTTAATATCCGGCAGGCGATATAGCCCCTTAAACCAACAGCACAGTAAACAACGATTTCTTTTTCCCGGTCAAGTTCATCAAGCCTATCTCTTAAATTATTAAGGGGGATGTTGACAGAACCCTCGATTTTACCGATTCTGGTTTCAACTTCCTGTCTTACATCCAGAATAATAGCATCATCATCCAGGTCTTCAATCTCATTCCAGCAAATCGGGTCAACCAGTCCTTTTAGAATATTTCCAGCTACATAGCCGGCCATGTTTACAGGGTCTTTAGCTGAGCCGAATGGTGGTGCATAGGCCAGTTCAAGTTCCTGCAGATCAAAAACAGTCAACCCATGTCTGAGTGCTGTAGCCAGAACATCTATTCTCTTATCTACCCCATCATAGCCAACTATCTGGGCTCCCAGTAGTTTGCCTTCATCCGGAGTAAAGATCATCTTAATCATCATTGAACTTGCTCCCGGATAATAGCCAGCATGATTGTTAGAATTGGTATAGGAAACCTGATAATCCTGACCTTTATCCTTGAGTATCTTTTCATTGATTCCGGTCGAAGCAACCGCCATGTCAAATACCTTGGCTATAGCTGTTCCCTGGGTTCCATTATATTTTCTCTTATCTCCAGAAATATTACCGGCTACAATTCTTCCCTGCTTGTTGGCCGGCCCAGCCAGAGGTATCCTGCTCGGTTCACCGGTAACAAAGTTGGTAACCTCGATAGCATCACCGATAGCATAGATATTTTCATCAGAAGTCTGGAGATATTCATTAACCTTGATAGCCCGGCTCTCACCGATCTCCAGTCCAGCATCTGAAGCCAGTTTTGTCATCGGTCTTACTCCAATAGATAGAATGACCATATCGGTTTCAACCTTCTTACCGCTCTGCAGCACAACCCCTTTTTCTTCTATCCGGGAAATACCATCACCCAGATTAAGTTTTATGCCTTTCTGCCTCAAATGGTTGTGAATAAAAGCAGCCATCTCATAATCAAAAGGAGTCATTACCTGATCAAGCATCTCTACCAGGGTAACATCGAGTCCTTTTTCCTTTAAGTTCTCTGCCATCTCAATACCAATAAAACCCCCACCGACAACAACAGCTCTTCCCGGTTTTTCATCTTCAACATATGCCTTGATCTGATCCATATCGGGAATATTGCGCAGGGTAAAAACATTATCAGAATTGATTCCTTCCAGGGGTGGCTTAACCGGTTCGGCCCCCGGTGATAAAATAATATAATCATAACTTTCTTCATAAACTTTATCCTGAGTTAGATCCTTAACTTCTACAACTTTTTTCCCGCGGTCTATTGATAATACTTCATTTTCTACCCGGACATCTATTTGAAAACGGGCATTCATGGCTTCCGGTGTCTGAACTAACAGCTTACTTCTTTCTGGAATCACCTCACCAATATGATAAGGAAGTCCGCAGTTAGCAAAAGAGATGTATTCCCCTTTTTCAAAAAGTATTATTTCTGCTTCTTCATCCAGTCTGCGCAGGCGGGCAGCAGCACTGGCCCCTCCGGCGACTCCTCCAATAATCAAAACCTTTTTACTCATTTTTCCCCTCCTAAATTTGTATTATTAAATAATGCTGTAATAACTCTCTTGGCATCTTCATTGATAACATAATAATTAACCTCAAGACCGTCCCTCTCACCTTCCAGAATCCCTAAATTCCTCAACTTACCAAGGTGCTGGGAAAGGGTCGACTGAGGTATTTCCAGACAGCCCTGCATCTTTGAAACATTGCAACCTTCTTCAAACATTAAACCCCGGACTATACATAATCTGACCGGGTGGGCAAGACCCTTCAGGATCTTAACTTTTTCGGCATACTCTTCTAGCTCTTCTGTGAATAAATTCACCGGCCTCCCCCTCCTGAATTATTTCACATTTCTATTTAGTATCCATTTATCACTATATTAAAATAATACGATATATATGGCTCTTTGTCAAGGGTAAATATAAAAAAAGGACAACCATTTACAAACAAATAGGTTGCCCTTACTGGGCTGAATACCGTTTTAACTTTATAATAAAATTATCACATTTCCCGCCTACCTTCCAGGGCTCTGGAAAGGGTGACTTCATCAGCATATTCCAGATCACTACCCACCGGTAAACCATGGGCAATCCTGGTCACCTTTACCCCGAGTGGTTTTAATAACCTGGCCAGATACATAGCAGTGGCATCTCCTTCTGTATTGGGATCTGTAGCCAGAATAACCTCTTCTACCTCATCTTTCAGCCGGGGTAATAAATTATTTATCTTTATATCATCAGGGCCAATACCATCCATGGGAGAGATTGAGCCGTGGAGTATATGATATAGCCCATTATATTCCCCTGTTTTCTCCATGGCAATAACATCCTTTGGACTCTCAACCACACATATAATGCGCCTGTCCCTTTCTGTGGAATTGCAGATCTGGCAGGGATCATTTTCAGTTAAATTATTACAGTGGGAACAATAAGCCATATTCTCTTTAGCATCAATAATTGAATTGGCCAGTTCCTTAACCCTACCCGGGCTGAGACCCAGAATATAGAAGGCAAGCCTCTGGGCAGTTTTGGGCCCAATTCCGGGTAATTTGCTCAATTCACCGATCAGTTTACCCATTGCCCGGGGATAATGCATTTAGAACATCCCCGGCAAATTCATTCCACCGGTTAATTTATTTACCTCATTATTGACCATATCTTTTACTTTTCTCATGCCCTCGTTTACGGCAGCCAGAATAAGATCTTCCAGCATTTCTGTATCTTCAGGATCTACAGCTTCCGGGTCAATTTTTAGGTCAACCAGTTCCTGTTTCCCATTGACAACAACTTCTACAACTCCACCGCCAGCAGTGGCTTTAACTGTTTTTTCTTTCATCTCTTCCTGCATCTTTTCCATTTTAGCCTGCATCTGCTGAGCCTGTTTCATTAATTTGTTCATATTCATAAATAATACCTCCTCAGTTTTCTAAAATATTAAAATCCACTTCTATAACTTCACCATCAAACATCTCAACCAGTTTATTCAGATTAAAACCATCACTATCTATTTTTTTTTTAGAATCGGGTTTTTCCAGACCTTCAGTATCCTCAATAGTAAAAACCAATCCAGAGAAATCAGCAAGAATCTGATTAAAAACTCTACCAATCAACTCCTGGCTATTTTCTGCACCCTTCTTGTGAAACTCCTTATCGGGTGGAAACTCAATA
>JADQBU010000198.1 GCA_016278435.1 Halanaerobiales bacterium | reverse complement strand
GGGAAGGAAGATCCAGATGGTTTGTCGGTTCATCAAGAATTAAAAAATTATAATCACCATTCATAAGTTGAAGTAGCCTTAATCTGCTTTTTTCCCCACCACTTAAATCCTTGATCAACTTAAATACATCATCTTCAGTAAATAAAAATGAAGCAAGTTTATCCCTTGCCTCCCCTGTGGACATGGGCACTTCCCTTCTATAGGCAGTCAAAATATCATCATCCTCATTAAAGCCGTCATATTCCTGGCTGTAATAACCAACCCGGACACTGGCCCCAATTTTTATCTGTCCACAGTCTGGTTCCATTAAACCATTGATGATTTTCAATATAGTAGTTTTACCGGTTCCATTTTTGCCGATAATTGCTGATTTATCACCTCTGTACACGCTGAGATCAATCCCATTTAATATACGTGTACCATCAGCAAAGGTTTTTTCGACATTTTTAACTATTAAAACCTCATCCCCACTCCTGTTATTAAAATCGAGTTCCAGTCCTATTTTACCTGAAGACAGCTTCGGTTTATCGACCTTCTCTATCCGCTCCAGCGCTTTCTGCATACTTTTAGCCCTGCGGGCCAATTTGGGATTATCTCCTCTGTTTCCCCAGCGGTGCAATCTGTCGATAGCTGCCTCCATCTTTTCAATCTTCTTTTGCTGGTTCTCATAGGTTGCTAACTGCTGTTCATATCTCTTCTTTCTCTCTTCCAGATAATAGGAATAGTTCCCATGATAAACCTCATCACTTCCCTGTTTAATCTCAACCACCTTACTTACTACCCGGTCCAGAAAATAACGGTCGTGTGAGACGATAATAACTGCTCCCTGGTAATTGCCGAGATATTCTTCCAGCCACTGCCGGGATGGTATATCCAGGTGATTTGTCGGTTCATCTAATAGCAGTATATCGGGCTCAGAGAGGAGTAACTTAACCAGTCCGAGGCGGGTCTTTTCCCCTCCACTGAATATAGAAGTTTTTTTCTCCAGTTCATCCTTGGTAAAACCAAGGCCGATAGCTACCTGACGTATCTTACTCTCATATTCGTAACCACCGCCAATTTCATATTTAAGCCTGGTCTGACTGTATTCTTCCATTAATTTTTCCAGCTTTTTATGTTGTTTATTCTTATTACCTGCCTGGCTAATCTCGGTCTCCAGGCTGACCAGCCGTCTTTTTAAATGAATTACATCTGCAAATACAGTTTCTAATTCCTCAAAAAGTGTATTATCCTCATCAAGATCCGGAACCTGGTTTAAGTACCCGACTTTAGCATCCTTTTTAATTGACATAATTCCCCCGGAGTAATTTTCCTCACCTGCTATAATCTTCATAACAGTAGTTTTACCACAACCATTAGGTCCAATAAGGCCGAGTTTCTCTCCCATATTTACCTGTAAGGAAAAATTATTCAATACTTCTGTCAGGGCATAAGACTTACTTATATTATTTAAGTTAACAGCTAACATCACATATTTCCTCCGTTAATTAATCCGTTGACTTCCTCCCCGCGTATTCCCGATGTTACAACCAGGGATTACTGATAGTTCGTTGACTACCTCAATCCGGTATATTATAAATAGGTTCCTCCTGATTACGGCGATAGAGAATAAAAACACCACCAATTACCTGAATTACCTCAGCATCACAATCACTGGCAATCTGACTGGCAACCTCTCTGGTATCAAGACTTGAATTATCCAGAACTCTAACCTTGATTAACTCATGGTCTTCCAGAGCTTGATCAACCTGTGTTAACTGAGAATCTGTAGTACCTTCTTTACCTATTTGAACAATAGCCTGTAGATCATTTCCCTGACCGCGTAGATAAGCCCTCTGTTTACCTGTTAGCATTTAAACTACCTCCTTACTCAACATAATCATATTCCAGGGGACCGATAACAACTGTATCACCGTTTTTAACCCCTTTTTCTTCCATTAATTTATTTAAACCATGATGTTTTAAGATTCTCAGCATCCTCTGCAGGGAATCCTCATTATTTAAATCAGTTTTTTCCAGGGCTTCCTCGACCAGTCTTCCTTCTACCCTGAACTCTTTTTCATCTACCCTTTTGATGTAAATATCTTTACGGGAGAAATCCTCTTTAAGAACTACACCTTCCTCTGACTGCATCTTTTCCTTCTGCCGTGGTAATGCTTCCAGCATATCTCCTACATGGTAGATCAGTTCTTTGACACCTTCCCCGGTTACAGCAGAAATGGGGAAACATTTATATCCTTTTTCTGCAAGAGCCTTTTCCAGTTCAGGTAGGTTATCCCGGGCAGACTGTAAATCCATCTTATTCAGGGCAACCACCTGGGGCAGAGAAGCAATCTTATCACTGTACTGACGAATCTCATTATTGATAATCTTAAAATCTTCCAGAGGATCACGTCCTTCTATACCCGAGGCATCCAGTACATGTATTAAAACCCGGGTCCGCTCCAGGTGTTTCAAAAATTCATCACCCAGGCCTGTTCCCTCATGAGCTCCCTCAATCAGTCCAGGAATATCGGCCATGACAAATGATCTGTATTCACCCAGGGATACAACCCCGAGATTGGGCTGGAGAGTAGTAAGTGATAGGAAGCTATCTTTGGTCTGGCAGCTGAAACCCTGGCAATCAATGTTGATTTACCGACATTGGGAAATCCTGCCAGTCCCACATCTGCCAGGACCTTTAATTCCAGGCGGATAACACGATATTCACCCTTCTTACCAGGTTCAGCAAATCGCGGAGCTTTCCTGGTTGATTTTTTGAAACGGGTATTACCCTTACCACCTTCACCACCATGAGCTACTACAAATTCCTGCTCTGGTTCAGTCATATCGGCTAACAATTTATCTGATTCAGCATCAAAGACAACTGTTCCCGGCGGTACCCGCAGGATTCGGTCTTCACCCTGGCGTCCGTGCTGATTTTTGCCGGAACCATTACTGCCCTTTTCGGCCCGGTAGAAATTATTATAACGAAAATCAGCCAGAGTATATAAACCCTCATCGACTTTCAGGATTACACTACCACCGTCACCGCCGTCTCCCCCATCAGGACCGCCTTTATCAATATATTTTTCCCGGCGGAAACTAACGACTCCATTGCCGCCATCTCCACCCTGAACCTTAAATTCAACTTGATCAATAAACATTATTTCCCACCACCTAAAAAACCCTCAGTACAGACTGCACTGAGGGGACTTTGATAAGTTTTATTAATTTGCCATACTCTGCATCTGGTCATCAGTATAAACACTGATATGACGCGAACTCTTACCCTTTCTTTCAAACATTACATATCCATCAACCTTTGAAAACAGGGTATCATCCTTACCGCGGCCTACATTAAAACCCGGTTTAAATTTTGTGCCTCTCTGTCTTACCAGGATACTACCGGCAGATACATATTCCCCTTCAAATTCCTTGACACCAAGTCGTTTTGATTCACTATCTCTTCCATTTCGGGAACTTCCAACACCCTTTTTCTTGGACATCTATAACCACCTCCTTATTATCTTTCAATACTTTCAATTAATACCTTGGAATAAGGCTGGCGATGGCCTGTCTTTTTCCGGTATCTTGTTTTCGGTTTATATTTAAAAACAATAACTTTTTTATTTTTCCCGTTTTCCAGAAGTTTACCCTTAACCCGGGCATCTTTAATAAAGGGACGGCCAAACTCAACACCTTCATCATCAGCGATAGTCAGTACTCTGTCAAATACTACATCTTCTCCCTCGTCAACTAAAAGCTTCTCAACCTTTAGAATTTGTCCTTCTTCAACTTTATATTGCTTTCCACCTGTCTTAATAATCGCGTACAATATTTCCACCTCCCTTACCTACAGACTCGCCGGAATAAGGTAGCCATAATGACTTTTTAGAACCTGACCCGTGCGGTTTCGGCAAACGGGAATCCCGTCTACTTACAGAAATTAATTGTAGCATAGATTTAAACTTAAGTCAAGGTTTAAAGCAAACGGGCTGTAGCAAACGTCCGGTGTACCTGATTGATTTCAACTTCAACTTCTTCACCTACAAGATTTCCTCCATTATTTACTATTATTATATAACCCCTGATCCGGGCTATCCCATCAACAGGATTATTAACATGTTTATCAACTATCTTAATCTTATATTTTTCACCTTCATTAACTGGCAGAGCCAGTCTCCTTAAATTTTCCTTGCTGCCCTTCTTGATAATATTGATATCTTCCAGGTGTAGTTCATTGTTACCCCGGATATAAATATCCTTGTCCAGCTTTTTCTCAAGTTCAGTTAATTTATCTCCACCTGAACCAATCAGGACAGCCGCTACATCCGGATGTAACTCAATCAAAATAGCAGCAAATTTCTCTTTTAAAGCCAGCTTGTTTATTTCCCTGATGACCTTCAAAGCCATAGTCGATTCGGAAATTATTCTTCCGGTTCCCTGACAGTAGGGACATTCCTTCTGAACTAATTCTCCCAGACCATCCCTGACCTTTTTCCTGGTCATCTCCACCAGTCCCAGCTGGGTCAATCCCAGCAGAGCAGTCTTGGTCCTATCTCTGGCCAGTTCCTCCTCAAATACCCTGAGTACTTCGTCCTGATGTTCTTTTGTATCCATATCGATAAAATCAATAATAATAATACCGCCAATATCCCGCAATCTAAGCTGCCGGGCGATCTCCCGGGCAGCTTCCAGGTTGGTCTTAAAGACCGTCTCCTGCAGGTTCTTTTTGCCGATATATTTGCCGGTATTAACATCGATCGATATCAGTGCTTCCGTGGTGTCGATAATGATATATCCACCGGAATTTAACCAGACCTTCCTTTTTAAAGCCTTATTTAATTCCTTTTCAATACCATAGGTACTGAAGATGGGATCAGGGCGGTCATAATAATATATCCTGTTTTTCAATTCAGGAACGATTCGATCTGTAAGTTTCAAGAGTTCCCGGTAGTCTTCCTCATCATCTATTACTATTTTATCTATTTCAGGAGATAAATAATCTCTAATTATTAGCTTGATTAAATCAACATCTTTATATACTAAGGCCGGGGCCCGTGAACTCCGATAATTTTCATTAATATCAGACCAGAGGCCGGTTAAAAACTGGTAATCATTTTCCAGAATCTCCTTTTCCTTATGAAAAGCATTTGTTCTGACAATAACACCATCATTAGATCCAACAAGATCTGAAGCAATATTTCGCAGGCGGTTTCTTTCACTTTCATTACTAATCCGTCTAGAGATTCCAATCTTATTTTCAAAGGGTAAATAAACAAAATATCTGCCGGGAATGGTAACTTTACAGGTTGCCTTTGGTCCTTTACTCCCAATTGGCTCCTTAATTAGCTGGACCATGATTTCCTGTCCAGGTTGTAAAACATGCTGAATTCCCAGTTCTTTACTGTTCCACTTATTCCTTTGATTTTTATTTAGCAAAGGATAGATGTCACTAATATGTAGAAAAGAATTTTTTTCTATGCCAATATCGATAAAGGCAGCCTGCATTCCGGGCAAGACATCTTTAACCTTCCCCCGATAAATATTCCTGACAATCTGATCATAGGTATCTGTCTCAAAGAGAACATCATCCAGATTATTGTTTTCCAGTATTGCAGCTCTTTTCTCCCTGAGACCAGAGTTTATAATTATTTGTCTGCTCACCTTTTCTCAACTCCCGGTTACCTTTTTAGCAAAAGGCTGATAAAGTTCATCATTAATTCTTTTATAAAGCCCTCTACGCTCAATATTTACCTCAGGAACCTCTTTAATTCCTTCAAATCTCTCTGCTAGAGCCCTGAGTAATTCTTCTGTTCTGACATTTCCCCGGCTGCCAGTGCTAACAGTAAAATCCCAGACAGCCTGGTCAATAATCTCAATATTATGTATCATTGGTTTTAAATCAATAACTCTGTCCTTTTTGTTCCTTCTCTCCCTTGTAACTTTTATCTCCGGTAAACTCATAAAATCCTTAATTATCCTTTCTTCATCAAGACCATCATCAATATTCATCGTTATCCTGTAAATGGCTGTATCTGCTACAGCCTGAAGTGATTTAGTAGCAGCCGAAACCTCTCTCGTTTCCAGCAGTTCCAGGCCAGCAGGCAGGAATACCGACAATTTTTCCCTGAATATTTTCGGGGGCATTTCCTCAGCCAGTTCCAGATCAAAATACTCGCTACAACCGGTCATACCAACTGAAAGAGGCTGTGAAAGTGACAACTTAACATGGGGATTAAAACCTCCGGTAAAGGCGGTCGGTATTTCCGCTCTCCTGAAGGCCCTCCTCAAAACATTCATCAATTCCAGATGTGATATATATCTTAAAGGCTTAAGTTTTGCATATTTAGTCCTGATTAACAATATTATCAGCTCCTACAATTTCCATAGTAGAATCCAGGCTGAAACAGATATCACAGCCTGTACAGGATTTAAATCTGCAATCAGGTGTAAACTCCTCATTTAGAGCCCGGTCATACTCCTTCTGTAAGAATCCTTCCTTTATCCCCAGATTAATGTGAGCCCAGGGCAAAATATCTCCCGTATTGCGGGAAGTCAGGTAATCCTGCTCATTAATCCCATTTACCTGAAGGGCTTTCTTCCAGATATCAGAACGGAAGAGTTCGTTCCAGCCGTCAAATCTAGCCCCCAGTTTCCAGGCTGTTTCCAGAACAGGAGCCAGTCTTCTGTCACCTCGGGCAAATATACCCTCCAGGACACTTAAATCCGGTTCATCCCAGCTTAGTTTCAGACCTCTACCACGTAGGTTTTTACGGAGATAATCCTGTTTTTTCAGAATTTCTTCCTTATCAACCATTGCCACCCATTGAAAGGGAGTAAATGGTTTAGGTATAAAAGTTGAAACACTGACATGAATCTGGATTGGTTTCATTCTGTTATTACTTTCCTGTCTGATCCGGCGGCCTATTTCAAGAACCCTTCTTGCCAGATCAACTATACCGTCCACATCTTCATCAGTCTCTGTCGGTAGACCCAGCATAAAATAAAGCTTTATACTCGACCAACCTGCTTTAAAGGCAGCTTCTGCAGCCTGAAAGAGGTCGTCTTCTTTTATCCCCTTATTAATAACTTTTCGCAGCCTATCTGTCCCTGCTTCCGGGGCAAAGGTTAAGCCGCTTTTCCTTACCTGTTGAATCTCCCGGGCCAGTTCTACTGAAAATTCATCCACCCTGAGCGAAGAAAGTGAAATACTGACCTTTTTTTCCTGATACCTCTCTGTCAAAATCCTGATCAGGTCGTGAATCCCTGAGTAATCGACTGTGCTTAGAGAGGTCAGAGAAACCTCATCATAACCAGTACTCGCCAGTATACGGTCTGCCAGATCTACAAGTGTACTGATCTTCCTCTCCCGGACAGGACGGTAGGACATACCGGCAACACAGAACCGGCAGCCTCTTGTACACCCCCGTGATATTTCCAGAGTAGCCCTGTCATGAACAATATCCATATATGGTACCATAAACTCTGTAGGATAAAAAGCCTTGTCCAGGTCGGAAATAATCTGTCGGTCTATCTTCTCTTTAATCCCGTCAGCAGGAGTAATTGCAGATATCCGGCCTGAATTATCATAATCTATTTGATACAGTGAGGGGATATAAACACCGGGTAAATTGCTTAATTTTCTGAGCATTTCTTCCCTGAGTAGGCCCTCTTCCCGGTACTCTTTAATTTTATCTACCAGATTCACGATCCCAGTTTCCGCTTCTCCGATAAAGAATAGATCAAAAAAAGGTGCAACCGGTTCAGGGTTATAGACAACAGCACCCCCACCGATGACCAGCGGATGGTCCCTGTTCCTTTCATTACTATATAAAGGTAAACCAGCCAGGTTTATCATGTTTATAATATTAGTATATCCCATCTCATACTGAAGTGTAAAGGCCAAAATATCAAATTTATTGACAGAATGTTTACCCTCCAGGGAAAAGAGAGGAATCTCTTCTTTCTCCATCAATTCTTCCATATCAGGCCAGGGAGCATATACCCGTTCACAGAGTATATCATCCCTTTTATTCAGTAAATGATATAATATCTTTAATCCCAGATGTGACATGCCGATCTCATAAACATCGGGAAAGGCCAGTACAACCCTGGTTCGTACTTCATCCCATTCTTTTTTAATCTGATTCCATTCACTGCCAATATATCTTTCCGGTTTAGATACCCGGTATAAATTTTTATCAAGTTTTTCTTCCAGATTCATTGCTACCACCTCTATCTATTATTATTATAACATTACTGCTGGAATAATAGCAAAAAATTAGATCTTCTATAGTTTTCCCAAATTAAAACGCTGTATCAAAAAAGCGGGAAAACTCCTTAATTGATCTAATCAATGATATCTTTTATCTGTTTATCCTTTTTATCCAGGTTAAAAAACATGTCAAGCAAACGAATCTCGGTTATAATTCCGACCAGGTCCAGATCTTTATCCAGAACACAAAATAGATTAAATTTCCCGGGAATAATCGAACCTACCACTTCCTGCAAAAAAATATTGCCCCTTACTGCCCGGACAATTGCTGGTTTTATTCGGATATTTTCGATAAATTCTTTTCTTCTGGTCAGGTAAGTCAACAAACTGTATATAACTTTATTTTCTTCCCTGGTAGCCGCCCCGTAGACGAAAAATGATATAAATAAAATCCATAGATTGGATTGATTCAACAAGAGGGCTGTTATGCCGGCCAGGCCCCCGGTAACCGCAATTATTTTGGCAGTCTTAATCGATATATTGGTTCCCTTCTTAAACCCGGTCTTACTTACCAGTATACTCCGCAGTACTCTTCCTCCATCCAGGGGCAAAGCAGGAAGAAGATTAAAAACACCGAGAATCAAGTTGTATTTTATCAATAAATTACAGTAATCAACAGGTATCAGATTGAAACGACGTCCCATTAAAAAAAATAAAACTGCCAGAATTAAATTAAATAAAGGCCCGGCCAGAGCAATCCTCAGTTCAGACCAGGGGTCCATTTCCAGTAGCCCCTTGTACTCAGCCATTCCTCCAAAAGGGAAAAGCTCAATCTTATAAATCTTATGTCCTGTCTGCCAGGCAACCAGAAAATGAACCAGTTCATGCAAAAAGACCAGAATGAAAGCAGTCAATGCTTCAACAAGCATCCCGGCTAAAGAAAAAATTATGATAACAACTAAAAAAAGAGGGTTAACCTTGAATGATATCATTACCCTCTCCCCCCTTCCATAAATAATATTTGATGGAAGGATTAATTATACTTAAAACAATATTTTTTTTCTTCTCAGGTTAATATTTATCACCAGACCAACTGCCAGCAGTGAAGTGAGCAGGGAACTACCACCATAACTAATGAAGGGTAAAGGAATACCGGTTATCGGCATTACACCCATAGTCATCCCCACATTTTCCAGAATATGAAAGAAGAACATTGCCACAATTCCTACAACAACCAGTTTACCAAAATTGTCTTTTGCCTGCTGAGCAATATTGATAAACTGCCAGAGCAAGAAGAGATAAACCAGCAGTAGAAATAAGATACCTATAAATCCAAACTCCTCACCTATAACAGAAAAAATAAAATCAGTATGTTTTTCCGGGAGAAAATTCAATTGATTCTGAGTGCCGGCAAAAAGGCCCTTTCCTGTCAGTTCTCCTGACCCCACGGCAATCTTTGATTGAATAATATTATAGCCGGTTCCATAGGGATCGATTCCGGGGTTTATAAAAACTATTAATCTGTTCAGCTGATAATCCTGCAAAAATGGCAGAGGAAAACCAAACCAGAGGTGGAAACAGATTATAAGCACAATAACTAAAAATCCCCCACCAAAGATAACGGTCATAAATTTTACATTTCCTCCGGCTGCATAAAGCATCACGATAAAGATAACAACAAGAACCAGAGAAGTACCCAGATCATCCTGTAAGATTATCAGACTAAAAGGGATAAAGAAATATATGAATGGCTTTATAAATCCAACCAGGTATCCCAGTTCATCCTTTTTATTATCCAGCACAGTTGCCATTACAAGAATTAAAATAATCTTGGTAATCTCTGAAGGTTGTAAATGCAAGGGTCCCAGTATAATCCATTTACCTTCTGCTATATTCCGCCCCAGAAAAAGCATAAAGACCAGTACCAGCAGGGTAGCTCCATACATAACATTGGCATAATTTTTAAAAACCCGGTAATCTATAAATTGAATAGCAATGATTCCAATGATACCAAGCACAAAAGAAACCAGCTGCTTGATAATATAAATAGAACCACCTGAGCCGGGTTTATTAATCTCTACTGCACTGCTTATGGCAACTATACCTGCAAATACCAGAATTAAAACAGCGAGTGGAATA
>JADQBU010000391.1 GCA_016278435.1 Halanaerobiales bacterium | reverse complement strand
ATAAAACCACTGGCTACCCGCCACGGCGCAACAATGGTAGCCGTTCTAACCGCTTTTGCTCTCAGCATGATTAACGGTGGCGCCGGGGGATTAATTCTCTGGCCTTTATTTGGAGCTGCCAACCAAATGCTGGCTGCTCTGGCTTTACTTGTGGCCACAGTTTACTTGATCAAGAAGAAAAGACCGGTTAAGGTTACAATAATCCCCTTTACCTTCATGATAATTGTGGAAACATGGGCCTTGATCTACAATGTGGTTAATTTCCTCCAGACCAGTAATTGGTTACTATTCTTCATCGGGGTTATCCTACTCATCCTGGAAATATGGATGGTCTTTGAATCACTGAATGTTTACAAGAAATATAAATCCGGGGAACTGGTTGATGAAGGAATAGTTGCCTAAACAGTTAATTTTATATTTAAGTAAATAACCCGGCTTTTCAGACCGGGTATAAGAAAGGCAGCTATGAAGTAAACTTCGTAGCTGCTTTTTTTCATTTATTGAATTTAAATGTTAACCAGTACATATCTTTAAAATACACTAACAGCCTTAATCAAATATCAGGTCATCAAATATCAGTTTTAATCAGACATGCCAGGCTATATCATGATAATTATTATAATTTAACCAGGTTAAAGTTTCAGATATAACATAATTAGATGTAATCACTTCTGCTTCATAAATAATTCCCGGTACAACTGGTTATTCTCTAATAACTCCTGGTGGGTTCCTGTGCTATCCAGCCTACCATTGTGCAATACAGCTATTCTATCAGCCTGCCTGAGGGTAGTAAAGCGGTGGGCAATTATAATTGCTGTCCTTCCCTTTAATAAATCCTCAAGTGCTTCCTGAATAAGGACTTCTGTATAAGCATCAACACTGGATGTAGCCTCATCAAGTATTATAATTTTCGGATCAGCTATTAAAGCACGGGCAAATGATACTAACTGGCGCTGGCCTCCTGAAAGTCTCACCCCTCCTTCACCTACACTGGTTTCATAACCATCTGGAAGACCACATATAAAATCATGAGCATTAACCTGCCTGGCAATCATTTCTATCTGCTCCTCTGCGGCATCCAGTTTACCATAACGAATATTTTCCCGGATCGATGTGTTAAAAAGAAATACATTCTGAGGAACAACAGATATAATGTTTCGTAAATAATCATTTGATATTTTAGGAAGATCAATGCCATCTATTAAAATAGAACCCTGGTCAACATCATATAACCCTGTAAGTAAATTAACAAGAGTAGTTTTCCCCGCCCCGGTAGGTCCAACCAGAGCCAAAACCTCTTCAGAACCAATTTCCAGGTTTAAATTATCAATAATTAACTTTCTATCATAACTAAAAGATACCTCTTTAAAACTAATCTCACCCTTTATTTGATTATCCAGTTTAACCTGATTTTCAGTCTTCAGTAAAGGTTGTTGAATAGAAAGATAATTATATATCCTCTCCAGAGCAGCAGCTGCCACCTGAAAAGTGTTATAGACCTGACTTAAATCCCCCAGGGGTGCAAAAAGTCTTCTCAAATACTCCAGGAAAGCTATCACTACCCCGAGAGAAATAATACCCTGAACCACCTGGAGACCGCCAAATGTTAAAATCAGGGCTTCACCTAGTATACGGCTCAAGGTAATGGTAGGAAATAGCAGGGCAAAGTAGGAAACTGCCTTTAAGTTAATCTTCAAATTTTCCCAGCTCAGTCTCCGGAATTTACCCGAATTAACCGCCTCTCTGTTTAAAGCCTGTATCAGCCTGATACCAGAAATATTTTCCTCAACATCTGCATTCAATTCAGCCAGTTTTTCCCTGACTTCCCGGTAAGCAGCTCTCATCCTGTTACCCAGAAAAGAGATAACAAAAAATATACCCGGGATGGTTATAAAACTAACTAAAGCAAGTTTAATATTCAAATAAAGCATGACGATAACTATTCCCACAAAAGTCAGAACATCATTCAGAAGATATATAAAACCAGAAGAAAGCAGGCTGGACAGAGCATTAACATCATGGGTCAATCTGGACATAATATCACCGGCTGCCCTCTTTTTGTAAAAATGGACCGGCAATTTCAGCAGATGGTGATAAAGGTCCTCTCTTATTTTAGTAACGATTTTTTGACCAACCAGTTGAGTAAGGTATCTCTGCCAGTAGGAAGTAGACCAGTAAAGTACATATGAGATTAACATTAATAAAAATATCAGATTTAAACCTTCCAGGTCTCCCTTTAATATATAATTATCAATTGCAATCTTAATCAAATAAGGTCCGGCAAGAGTTGTAAAGGAGGCTATAACCATTGTTAAAAAAGCAAATAGTAAAGTAAATTTATATAAATTTATATATTTTAATAAAAACACTAGAGCATTCCTGTCAAGCTCAGTAAGCTTAAAGTTTCCCCTCTTTTCACTCCTCATCCTTCTTCCAAATCCACCCCTCATTCCATATCACCTGGTTCTTCCATATCTTTCCTTAGACTTTCCGGATTATTAAGATTAATCCGGCTGTAAAAACCTCCGGCATTAACCAGGGTTTGATGGTTTCCCTCCTCAATAATTTCCCCATCATCAAGAACTATTATCTTATCAGCATTCTTTATTGTCCACAATCTGTGGGCAATTATAAATGTTGTTCTCCCCTTAATTACCCCGGCCAGCGCCTGCTGCATCTTTTCCTCTGTTTCTACATCTACACTGGAAGTCGGTTCATCCAGAATCAACAAACCAGGGCCTGTCAATAAAACCCGGGCCATAGCCAGTCTCTGTCGCTGACCACCGGAAAGATTTACACCACGTTCCCCAACAGGTGTTTCATACCCCAGCGGTAATGATTGAATAAATTCATCTATCTGCGCAATCCGGGCTGCTTCAATTATTTCTTCCCTGCTGGCATCAGGCTTGCCATAGGAAATATTTTCTTTGATAGAGGCAGCAAATAAAAAAGTCTGCTGCAGAACTATACCCACCTGTTGTCGTAAACTTTCTACATTAACATCTTTAATATTATGTCCATCAATTAGAACTTCCCCCTGAACAGGGTCATAAAACCGGGGTAAAAGGTGTACAAGAGTACTCTTGCCTGCTCCAGTGGGTCCAACAACTGCTATAGTTTGACCTGGTTCTACCTTGAAATCTATTTTTTTCAAAACCTCTTTACCATTCTGATAGCTAAAAGAGACATTTCTATACTCTACCTGTCCTTTCACTTTCGGTAGTGGATATGCAGCAGGCGAATCCTGAATATCAGAAGATTCATCCATAACTTCAAAGACTCTTTCCGCTGCCGCCAGTGCTTGACTACCAAAATTAACCATCATTCCAGTCTTTCTAATAGGACGGAAGAGCATGGCAATATAACCCGTAAAACCAGCCAGGACTCCCAGAGAAATAGTATTACTGATTACCAATCTCCCCCCTGTCCAGATAACAAGTGCTGTTCCTACCCCCATAAAAAAGTTGACATAAGGCAGCCAGAAAGCTGAAACCCTGGCAGAAGTTATATTAATATCTGTATACTGTTGATTTATCTGTCGAAAGTCCTCCTCTTCTTTATTTTCCCTGCCAAATAGTTTAATTACTTCAATCCCTGCTAAATCCTCCTGAATAACCTCATTTAAACTGGCAAATTTCTTTCTAACCTTCTTAAACATAGGTGCAACCCTGTTTGAATATTGGTACATCCCGAAAACCATGAAAGGTATCATCAGCAAGTATAATAAAGACAGTTGCAGATTCCAGAAAATTAAAACTATAAAAATTCCAACTATAGTCAGGATATTTTCGGCAATATAGATACTGGCATTGGCCAGAAATCCCTGCAGTAGATTAATATCTGCTATTACCCGGGACATAATATCACCGGTCCGGGAATAATCATAAAAGGCAAATGAGAGACTGTTTAAATGTTGGTATAACTCTGTCCGGATATCGTGGATTACTCTCTGGGCAATAAATTCAGTAATATATTTTTTCAGGTAGTCTAAAAATCCCTGTACAAGTGTAACTACAACCATTAAAGCCCCAATAATCCAGAGAAACCTGGGGTTGTTACCTATTATATAATTATCAATTCCATAACGGATTAACCAAGGTGGAATAAGCCCCAGACCTGTTGCAATAAAAACTGCTGCTATTACTCCGCTAGTAGCAGGCCAGTACTTCTTTAGATAACCGGTCAAACGGATTAAAGTAGACAAATTTTCACCACCTTTATCCAGTATCAATTTCCTGCTCAAGACGTTTTTCGATGATAAATCCAATAAGAAATACAGAAATTAAAGTAAATACAAGTCTTAAAAATGCAAATTTCGGCCCCAGAAATTTAATCTCTACCCCGATCTGGGGTATTTTCAGTGAACCCCAGACACCAAGAAAAACTATTATATTACTGACACTTGCTTTTTTTCTCAGATGTTCAGCTGCAAGAGGAAAAGCAACATACATCGGTCCTGTCGGTAGTGTTCCCAGAAAAACTGCAAGAATTTTCCCTCTGAAACCTGCCTCCTGTCCAAGATATCTTTTTACCATTGAAGAAGGGACCCAGACATCAGCCAGCCCCATTATTAACAATACCGCTGGAAATATACTTATCATCTCTTTTGCATAACGCCCTGATATATTGATAGTGGGCGTATAACGCTCCGGAAAAAAATAATACAGTATTATCAATATGCCAGTTATAATAACAGTAATTTTGATAAGTTTAATAATATTGTCTTTTACCATTCTTTTCATCTGTTTTCTTTCCTGCATCTTGTTTTCACTCTCTTTTATCGTTTTCACATTATCACCCCGATCAGAAAGGATATTATTAATGCAAATAAGAGAGCCAGAATATTTCTATAGACCGTAATTTTCTTGCCCAGTTCCTTTATTTCTACCGGTAAAGTCACGAAACCCACCATGGTTAAGGTTGTAACAAAAGCAGCCACCGGAGTATAGGAAGCTCCTGCATCAACCAGAGAACCGGCCAGAGGTAGAGCAATCAAACTCGGGATCATCATTACAGCCCCAAAAATTGCCGCAGCCAGCACCTGCAGGATATTGAACTCTCCTCCCAGATACCCCCTGATTAATTCAGGGGGTATAAAAGCAAATATAAAACCTATAGACATTATTATAATTATCATAAGAGGAGCCAGGGCCAACCCTTTCATCAATGCTTTTTTAACAGCCAGCATTGATTTGCTCTTATTATAATACAAAGACAATACAAAAGCTATTAAAGTTATTAGATTAATAAATAAAGCTACCATAATCGCCTACCTCCTGTTATTCCACAGATTTGCAGTATAAACTGTTAATCTTTTTCATCGAAGTTTCCCCTCTTAATTAATTTTATTAACTCACTAAATATCTTCTCTCCCTTATCTACAATCGAATAAGAAAAATTTTCTGCCCTCCATTTTATATAATACCCCCCCTTTCACCCAAAAACCTGTTCCAGTTCAAATTCAAGTCCTTTAAAAATACTTGATTTAACCCTTTCCTCCTTCTTGAAGGTCCTGAGCTCAACTATTTCTCCACCGGTAAATGTGTAAACATTTATTTCTTCTGCAAACTGATTAACAATCCAGTATTCCTGTATCCCGGCAGCACGGTATAGGTCCAGTTTTCTAACAAAATCATTATTTCTACTTGATTCAGACAAAACTTCAACTACCAGGGTCGGAGTACCATGATACCGTTCTCCTTCTTCATCAACACTCTCTGGGTCACATATTACTAAAATATCGGGCTGAACTACATTAATATTCTCCTCATTCTTATATAATGTGACATCCAGTGGGGAGGTTAGTGGTTCACATTCTTTATCTCTGAACCAAAGTGAGAAATTAACAAATATCTCTCTGATGATAATCTGATGTCGATAGGAGGGAGAAGCAAGTAGATAGATTTGTCCATCAATATATTCATACCTGTTTTCACTTTCCCGGGCAATCTGCAAGAATTCTTCATAGCTTACCCGCATACCATCATGGCTGTAGGCTGAAGAACCCTCTCTGATGGTATAATTATCTTCCTCCCTGTATTTAACCAGTCTGGCAACTTTTTTGTTATTACGGGTGATAATAACATCCTCTTCTTCGGCAAGTTTCAGGTATTTACCAAAATTATTCTGAACTTCGGTACTGGGGATTATCATTTCATCCACCTCTTTAGCTATTTTTATATATATTATAGCTATTTTTTTCAGTATTTGCAAATTTTTAGCTAAAGAAGTCAGATAGTTTTATTATATATCAAAGCCACTCATATTTTAATATTCCTCCCTCTTATTATGTAAATCACTCCGGCTTTTATAATTGACACTTTTTGTTATTTATATTATAATAACATTAAGTTTTTAGCTATTTTAGCTAAAATTATTATTTATTAATTAAAACCAGAAAGGAGTAATCTTTAATGATAGTCAGTTCTACAGAAATCCAGAATAATTTCGGCAGGTATTTAATGCTGGCCGCAAAGGAACCGGTAACAATCACAAAAAATGGCAGAGTTGTAGCACAGCTAACTTCACTGGTCGATAATCCCGAAGAGAAAAATGAGTTTATGATAGCCGAAACATCCCGGCATGCTTATGGGGGGCGGGATGCAAGTTATGAAGAATATCTTGAACTCAGCAATAATAGTGATGACCGTTATGAATACATCGATGGTGAAATCTATTATATGGCATCTCCCCGGACAACTCATCAGAAATCTCTAACAAAATTATTTGGTATATTTTATTATTTCTTTTCAGATAAAAAGTGTTCTGTAATGACTGCCCCTTATGATATCACCTTAAAGCGGCCTGAACAGAACGAAAAAAATAATATTGTCCAACCGGATCTGGTCGTCATCTGTGATCTGGAGGACAATCTTGATGAAAGAGATTATTACATGGGAATCCCGGAACTGGTCATCGAAATACTCTCAGACAGTACCCGGGCCAAAGACATGGTAAAAAAACTGGACCTCTATAAAAACTGTGGAATTAAAGAGTACTGGATAGTGAATCCTGACCAGCAGGAAATAACAGTTTATCTGTTTGAGAGCAGGGATATCAAAGAATTCAAAACTTACCGGGTCCAGGAAACGGCCAGCTCCTATCTTTTTCAAAATCTGAAAGTTAAACTTGCAGCTGTATTTAAATAATTATAGATTTGATACCTTCATTTACCACTGTCAATCATAACCAGTTTTTCTATATAATCAGCAACAGCAAGAAGGTTTTCTTTTTTAACCTGGTAATGAACAAAATAGCCTCTCTTTTCACCCCTGACAAGATCTGCTTCCCTTAATATTTTCAAATGCTGGGAGACTGCTGATTCAGATATGTCCAGTTTCCGGGCTAATCCGTTAACACATATATTCTTTTTCAGGAGAAGAAGTAGTATTTGCAACCGGGTTTCATCCGCCAGGGCTTTTAATCTTTTCATAAAATCATTCATTCTAATCACCTTATTATTTTGTAATTTAAATATATTGTTTATTTTAATAATCTCGAAAAACTTTAGATTCATTCAATATCCTGCTGAAAAACAATATTTTTTCTCTCTATATATTCTCCCAGCCAGATTGAACTCAAAATAACCAGTGGTAAAGAAACAAGCAGTCTAATCAGACTGAACTTGATTCCCAGAAAAGATGCCTCAAATAAGGTCATCGGAATTCTGGTTATCAGGGTAATCATAACAGCTATTATAAAACTGATTGTATTTCTTAAAATAGTCACTTTCTTACCCAGGTATTCCTTTTCAACCGGGTAGGTTAAGACGCCGACCAGCATCAATGTAGTTGTAAAAGCTGCTATATTCATATAGCTAACCCCCTTATCCAGCAATATTCCTCCCAGAGGGAAGGCAATAAAGCCCGGCATCATAGTTATTGACCCCAAAAAAAGTCCGACCAGTAATCCGGATAAACCTGAGTTTACACCCAGATATTTGGCAATTAATTCTTCCGGTACAAGAGAAAGAATAATTGCAACCAGAATTAGCATCTTGATGAAGGCCGGCAGAATCTTCATTATTTTATTATAAGATATTTGAACTGCTATTCTGGTCTTGCCTTTATCTGCTATCAGCGAAATCAACAGGACAAGACCAGTAAAAATGTACAGATAATACATATAGGTCATCCTTTATCATAAATATTAATTTATTAAAGTATTTACTTAATTATATTATAACATACTAAAATATATTTTCAATTACTTTAAAACAAAAATCCCGGCAAATAGTTAACCGGGATTTACATATACTTGCATATTTAATTCTAAATATATTTCTGTTGTTTACTATCCCCTTATCTCCTGTTTCATGAAAAGCACATAAGATATCCCAAAACAGATCATTGTTGCCGCCAGCAAAGCCGTAATATGCGGCCAGGCCAGCAGAAGACTCTGACCCAGAGGTAAGGTAGAAGGTATTGCCCCATATATCTGTTCAAAACTCAAAGCACCCAGGCTTCTGATAGACGGAGTTAGTAAAACAGTCGTCAATTCATCAAATAGATAATTTGGTGATATCCTGGACAATATTAATGATAGATTAACTGAACTGCTGACCCCGGTTATAACATTAACAAGCATGGAATAAAACACGGTAAAAAATAACCAAATTGCCAGTGCGGATAAGGCTGAAGTTGCAGACTGCCTGAATACTATAGAAAAAGTTATCCCCAGGTTTAGCCAGAAAGCAATATAGATACAGGTAAATATCAGAAATATAATTATCCTCAGAAACTCACCCAGGGCAGGGGGAACCCCTATATATAGAATACCCAGTCCCAGCACAAGCAACCCCAGAGAAAATACAAGAATGAAAATTACTGTCAGGGCCCCTACGAATTTACTATTAATAAAGTGATCCCGTGGTATCGGTTGTGATATAACCCGGCTTAAGGTGCCTTTATTCCTTTCAGCATTTACGGCATCAAAACCAAGGGCAATTCCCAGTAAGGGTCCCAGAAAACTGATCAATGTAATAAATGGTGGTAGATTGTTATTTGACTTGGTAAACATTTTTAAATATAGAAATGTTGTGTTGGAACTTATCTGGGCAGCATTATCCCTGATTATAGATAATACTGTATATATGGAACCGACCGTGGTTAACAAAATCAGGGCAACAAGGATGATAAATCTCCAGTTTCTAACATGTTCGGAAATTTCCTTCTGGACCATAACCCAGAATGGTCTAACTTTATCAGTCATTCCCATCCCCTCCCTCGAAGTAATACTGGTATATCTCATCCAGTCCGTATTCTTCATAAGAAAGCCGGTGTAGTTTGCCGTCATAATTAATTACAGTTTCGGCAATTAACGGGGTCACTTCCTTTTTCCCTTCTATTATTAATAAATCGCCATCTCTTTTAACATCATTGATATTTTCTTCCTGTAAAAGCTTGTTGATTAATTCCCCTGTAATATTTGAAACTCTGGCCTTGATGATGGCTTCTTTATCTTTAAATAATTTATCTGCCAGTTCATTAATATTACCTTCAGCCAGTAATTTCCCATTAACCAGAATACCAACACGGTCACAGATCTTTTGCACCTGGTGTAGAAGGTGGGAACTTAATAAAACTGTTATGCCCTTATCTTTACTTAAATCTCTAATTAAATCCAGGAATTCAATTATACCCCTGGGGTCTATCCCTATCGTGGGTTCATCAAGGATGACAATTTCTGGGTCTTTTATTAATACATCTGCCAGTCCCAGCCTCTGAATCATTCCCTTGGAATAAGTTCCTGTCTTTTTGTCCTGTGCCTTTTCCAGACCCACCGTTACCAGTAACTTCCGGGCTGATTTAACTGCTTTAGATCTGGGTATCCCGTTTAACATGGCTGTATAAACAAGGCATTCCAGTCCTGTTCTATTATCAGAAAAGCCAACATCATCAGGTAGATAACCTGTAATTCTCTTGACTTTTAGTGGTTCTGAGGTTGAATTATAGCCCTTAACCCTTACTGTACCTTCTGTTGGTTCTGAAAGACCAAGCATTGTTAAAATAGCGGTAGTTTTACCGGCTCCATTCGGCCCCAGCAGTCCGTATATTTCACCTTCGTTTATTTTGAAATTTAAATGATCTACAGCTCGAACCTTTCCATAATCCTTTACCAGTTCTTCTATTTCAATCATAGATACGGGCATTTTTACCTCCTCCCGTATTTTTTAATTAAATATAGAATTCCTGCAAGAACGAGGACAATTATCAAGATACCGATCCAGCCCCACAGAACGGAAGTTTTTACTGTAATTCTGAATGTTGCATCTGAAGAAGCCTCAGGTGTACTGGCATTAAAATTCAGACTATAGTCACCGGCAATAGCTTTTTCACTGGCCTTAACTGTTGCTATAACATTAACTTCCTGATCCGGGTCCAGCCTGGTTACCTGCTCATTATCAAATTTGACACTCCAGTCAACAGGTGTAGAAG
>JADQBU010000211.1 GCA_016278435.1 Halanaerobiales bacterium | reverse complement strand
GCAAATATCAGATTAAATGAGGTCTTTAATTAACCGAGGGGGAGAAAAGGAGGGGCAGAATGAAAGAAAGTCAGCAGATTTTACAGGTAAAATTACAGCCCCCATTAATATTTAAGCCGTTAATAAGAAAACGTTTACTGCAAGAAATCGGGCGTGCGCTGGAAGGGGACAGTGGGTTTTACCGTAAACTAACTCTTGTCGCTGCCCCGGCTGGTTATGGCAAAACCACCCTTCTGGTAAATTATTGTAATCATATAGATCGGGACTTTTGCTGGTTAACCTTATCAGAAGAGGATAATTCAGCGGCCAGGATGATAATTAATCTGGCAGCTGCAGTTGACAGCCAGGAATATTTTAACCTGAACCTGGGCGGTTATCTCCAGAGGGATGATTTTAGCGGTGCTATTGATTTTAAAGAAGGCAAGAAAATTTTAATTGAGATATTAAACATGATAGAGGAGATTGAATCACCATTTTATATATTTTTAGATGAACTGGAAAATATTAGTTCCAGGATGGTATACAGATTACTTGAATATTTTATTGACTATCTACCGCTAACCGCGCACATAATTGCAGCCTCCCGGGTTGAACCTCCCTGGCCATTGATTCGGTGGAAAGCACGGAGACAGGCTAAAATAATAACAGCTGAACAATTAAAGTTTAATATTGAAGAAACCAAAAAATTTGTTGAACAGCAAAAAGCAGGTCAGCAATTAGACAACCAGCAGGCAAAAGTTTTATATAAAAAAACTGAAGGCTGGGTTACGGGGCTGCAGCTTATCTCACTGATTCCTGATCTTTCTATTGAAGAAATAGTTGAAAAGAATTTACCGTTATCAAAGGGGGAAATAATGGATTATCTGCTGGAAGAGGTCCTGTCTGGACAGGAGAAAGAAATAAAAGAATTTCTCCTCCGGACAGCCCCACTTCCCTGTTTTAATCAGGAATTGTGTGCAAAAGTGATAACCACCAACAACTGTTGAAAAAAGTACAGCAACGTAAATTGTTTTTACAGGAAATAAAGGGAAAAAATAACTGGTACCGTTACCACAGTCTTTTTGCCAGGATTTTATCCAGGCGGTTTGAAATGGAAAACCCGGTATTAAAAAGGGAAATACACCGGGTAGCCATGATATAACAGAAAAGGAATTCTCCCGGAACCGTTAAGCGAAAGGGAAGAAGAAGTATTAAAAGAGGTTGCGGCCGGGTATACAGCAAAAGAAATTGCAGACATGTTAAATATTTCCCCGGGTACTGTAAGATGGCACTGCAGTAATATTTATGGAAAACTGGGAGTTAAAAACCGGGGGAAGGCGGTGATTAAAGCCCGAAAATTGGGCCTGTTGGGGTTAATAGTTCAGGATAACAAATAGTTTCTTTTTTATACGGTCTGGACACAAAAAGGGAAAATTGAGCGAGTTATAATATTTTAATAAAGTTGGGTTTCAAAATATAATCAAGAAATATAATTACCTCCGGGTGAACCGGGGGTCTTTTTTATGTATTTTAAATGAAAAATTTTTTCTAATTTTCATTCGAAAAATGGTTTACCTGTAAGGATAAGAATTCATAAAACTATATATAAGACATTTAGCTAAGTAAAAGTAAAAAACCAACACTAAAACCTGATATTGTTTCCATGGGAAAGGGATTAGGTAATGGATATCCGGTTAGTGCAGTAGCTATGTCTGAAGATATTGTTAATAAATTAAAAGAAAAATCTTTTATCTATTCACAATCACATCAGAACGATCCACTGGGATGTGCTGTAGCCAGTAAGGTTGTTAATGTAATCCGGGAGGAAAAACTGATTGAAAGGTGTGAAGAAATAGGAAGATATTATGCCGGCAAACTGGAAAAATTAGGGGAAGACTACAATAGTATTAAAGAGATACGGAGTAGAGGATTAATGATTGCCATAGAGTTTGATACATATGAAAATATATCTGTTTCAATGATTTTTCGTGACCTTCTTGATAGAGGTTATATTATCGCTTATGGATCAAATTTTCTACGCCTTGATCCATCTTTATTGATTAAAAAAGAAGATTATATGTGCAATTATTTAATCAGGACGGAAAATTTATCAAAACAATTTGGCCGAATAAAGGCTGTAAATGGAGTTAATCTTAAGGTGCCTGAAGGAGGAGTTTATGGTTTTCTGGGGCCCAATGGAGCTGGCAAGTCAACAACAATCAGAATGTTGCTGGGTTTAATTAAACCAACAGAAGGTGAGGCTTTTTTATTTGAGCGTTCAATTAAAACGGATAGAATTAAAATTTTAAGACAGGTAGGTTCCATGGTTGAAGCCCCTTCCTATTATGGACATCTGACTGCTTATGAGAATTTAAAAATCATTTGCGAAATCAGGGAAACTGATGAAAAAGAAATAGATAGGGTACTGCAAATAGTAGATTTGAAGGATAGTGAAAGTAGAAAAGTAAAGGACTTTTCCATGGGTATGAAACAGAGACTGGGTATAGCCGGGGCCTTACTGGGGGATCCCCGTCTTTTAATTCTTGATGAACCAACGCTGGAAGATATTTTTCTGACAATTACTGATGATAAAGGCTGGCTAAGAAAGGAGGAATAAAATGAGATTATGGCAGTTATTTAAACTGGAACTGGCAAAACAAAAAAGAAGACTAATCTGGGCTGTAGTTATTTTACTTCCTCTGGGGATGAATGGCATGATGTTTTTTTATATGATTTTCAGAGACTATAATAAATTTTTAAATATGGTTGCCAGCGAGGGAATAGGTTTATGGCAGGCAATAATGCTGGAAAATCATTACGCTTTGGGCTGGAGCCGTTTTATGCCAATTGTGATTGCTGTTTTAAGTACCCTGGTTTACTATCCAGAATATAAAGATGATTCCTGGAAAAACTTATTGAGTCAGCCCCTGGCAAAAAACAAAATATTGCTGGCTAAATTCATGATCATTACTTTCTATACTGGATTAACTGTAGCCCTGAATGCCGGAGGATTGATCCTGGTGGGTAAATTGGTTGGGTTTACTGAATCTGTTAATTTTTTGCTATACGGTAAGTATGTACTGTATCAGATGGCTGCCCTGATAGGGGTGATCAGTATCCACAACTGGCTGGGATCATATTTTAAGAATATATTGATTCCAATTGCTTTTAGTCTGGGAGGTATGATTATTTCTGGGATAGTTTTTAATTTTTCTACTGGAGCAGGAAGGTATTTGCCGTATTTTTATCATTATTTTATTGGTGGTTTTTCTACCGGTGGGTATGAAGGGTTAAGTTCCTACACAGGATTTGTAGAAGGTATTATTTTTGGTATAATAATTTACTTACTTTCTTATCTGGAATTTAAAAGAAGAGATATAAGCTGAGGGGGATAAAACATGTGGAAAATATTTAAAATCGAATTGTTAAAATTGAAACGCGCAAAAATATTACTGACAGCTACTATTGTTCCTTTATTAACAGTTATTTTAGGGGCCCTGGATCTTAGTACATCCAGACTTGATGATAAATGGCAGTGGGGAAATATATTTAGGGCCAGCGGGTTTTTCTATAGTTGTCTGGTTTTTCCCATCTTAGTCGCTATTATTTTTGCTATGTTAAGCAGGATTGAGCACAGCAGTAGTGGCTGGAAACATATGCCGGCATTACCGGTCAAACGGGATTGGCTGTATTTTTCTAAACTGGCCGTAGGGTTAATGATAGTAGTTTATAGTTTAATAATATTATTGCTGGGGATAATTATTTCAGGTCTGTTACTAAAGGTTGATGGTTCTTTAGATTTACAGTTTATGGTTAAAAAATGTTTGCCATTTTTTATTCATCCCTGCCAATTATGGCTATCATGTTTTTATTAAGTTTAGCTTTCAGTAATTTTGGAGTATCTCTAACAGCAGGTGTGGGCTTGACTCTACCGGCCCTCTTAATTGCCAATTCTGTCCGGTTCTGGATTTATTATCCTTGGTCTTATCCCTTTGTAGTTTTTTATACACATGTAAGAAAATATCCACAGATCCCCATACTAAACTGGCTGGCTCCAGCTGTCTTTATCATATTAATTATGACAAGTTATTTTAAATTCAAATATAAGGAAATTCTTTAAGTTTAATATCTAGTTAGGTATAATATAGTTATACGAATGATTGCTAGTTTGCATTAAATATGTCCTGGTGTATTGATATTTAAAAGGAGCTGAGTACAAGATGGGAAAAGCCAGAAGAGCTTTTAGAGGTGCAATAGGAGGGGCTATATGCGGTTCTTTAGGAGGTTTTATCGGGAGCTGTATAGGAGGGGCAATTTTTACACATCCGTTATTAATAGGATTAACGGCTGGAATTACCTCTCTTGTTATATGGGGAGTTGGATTGGGGATAATTAAATTATTTCAAATATATGAGGAAATTGCCAAAAAAGCATAAATAAATGAGTATGTGAGTAAGGTGAGTGATATAATGCAGGATTTTATTGGTTTATCTAATAAAAAAATACTGTTAATTGATGATGAACGGGAAATTCTCGATCTCCTGGAAACAGTTTTAACCAAAGAAGGATTTAAGGAAATATATAAAGCCCGAACAGGGCGGAAAGGGATTAGGCTGTGCCGGGAGATAAACCCCGACATTATTGTCCTGGATATTATGCTGCCCGATATTGATGGCTATGAGGTATGCCGGAGATTGCGGGAAATAAGCTTTGTACCGATTATTTTTCTTTCTGCCAAAACAGACAATACAGACAAACTCCTGGGACTTGGAATTGGTGGAGATGATTATGTAACAAAACCATTTAGTCCGAAAGAGGTTGCCTATCGGCTTAAAGCTCGATTCAGGCGGGAAGAGTATGCAAAATCTATTAGATCTATGAGGGATAAAATTGAATTAGGAGATATAAAAATAGATAAGAAAAGGATGGAGGTCAAAAAAAATGGGCAGCCTGTAGAACTAACTGTAATAGAATATAGATTGTTGTTATATCTTGCAGAAAACCCCAATCGGATACTAAGTAAAAAGAGAATATATCAACAGGTCTGGCAGGATGAGTTCCTGGGGAATGATAATGTGATAATGGTTCATATCAGTCACCTGAGGGAAAAAATAGAGGATGACCCGGGGAATCCCCGCTATATTAAAACCGTAAAGGGTCTGGGATATAAAATTGTTGTGGAGAGTGAATAAAATGAAGTGGAAAATTACCGGGCGCTTTTTACTGGCTATAATGATTACTATAATGGTTTCTGTGATTGTTTTTACAGGGGTCAGTTTATTTCCTGCCATAAATTGGGATCGAGGACCAGATCCCTATAACCTGTGGGATTTGCCGGGTAATTATACCCTGGATTTTGCAAAGTATATTTCCCTGGAAGAAGGTAAGGTAGTAATAGATAAGAAAGGAGTTGATGAGCTGAAAAAGCATTTTCTCTGGATACAGGTCCTGGATGAGACCGGGAAAGAAATTTATAGTCGTTTTAAACCAGAGGAAATACCAACACATTATTCGCCCGGCCGGCTTGTCTATTATCATGAAAAATCAGGTAGATTAGGTAACTCCACCATTTTAGCTGGTTTAGTTGAATTGAATCAACAGGAAATATGCTATATAATTGGTTTTCCGGCAGATAAAATGAGAATAAATTCTTATGTATATAATCCCCGGACCGTAATTTCTGATATATTTAAGATTATTATGAAGGCTGCTGTTGTTAGTCTGATTATTGGGACTTTAATAGCTTATATTTTTAGTACCAATCTTATTAATACGATTGTTAGGATAATAGCTGCAATAAAGGAACTGGCTCGGGGAGATTATAGTGATAAAGGGTCCAATGTTAAATTGTTTCAAAAGGTTTTTTCAAATCTAAATGAGCTGGCCACTACTTTAAAATTAAATAAAGTGGAAAGAAAGAAGACTGAACAGATAAGGGAAGAATGGATTGCCAATATTACCCATGATGTCAGGACACCATTATCATCAATTAAGGGGTATTCTGAGGTACTCCTTGATCCTGAATATAATCTATCAGAAGAAGAGCAAGCTAAATATGCTGAAATTATTATGGAAAAATCTAATTACATTTCGGAATTAATTTCAGATCTTAAGTTAACCTATCAGTTGCAACATGATCTTGTTCCCCTAGAAAAAAAAGAAGAAAATCTGGTTGAAATTGTTAGAGAGAGTGTAATAAGTATTATCAATAACCGGGAAGCTCAGGAAGTAAATATCAATTTCGAAACGAAAGCAGAAGTTATTCCATTAATGTGTAATGCCAGACTACTGCAACGTTCAATCATTAATATAATTCATAATGCCATTATTCACAATCCGTCTGGTACCAGAATAGATGTTCGTATTTTCAAACTAGAAAACCAGCATAACAGGATAAAGATTGAAATAGAGGACCAGGGGAAGGGAATCAAAGATGAAAATTTAAACAGGTTATTTAATAGATATTACCGTGGTACTAATACTGATCAGAAAGATCAGAGTACTGGACTGGGGCTGGCAATTGCTAAACAAATAATAGAATTTCATAATGGAAAAATTGAAGTAGAAAGTGAAGTAGGTGTTGGTTCAAGGGTGATTATTTTTTTAAAAGGTTATTGTGGTACCAGCCAGTAGTTTTATAGTGAAGAGTAATATATATATTTACTGCAATTTACTGCAATGCGGATAAAAAATTACTATATTAGCTTAGAATAGAATAATAGATTTGTAAAATAATTCCTCCGTGGTGGACTATAGAGAACTTTTGAAATTACTATTATATCAATGATAATGACCTTAATTACAATTATGTAATACTATAATGAAATAGATGTATTTGCTTGTGAAATACATTAAAAACCTAAATCGTATCAGCTGGTTGCGGGTTCGAGTCCCATCACCGGCTCCATTGATATGACTGGGATTGTGGAGGTTTTACTTAAAGGTCAAAAAAACGGTTTGACAGTAACCCAGCTCAATTTTTCACTAAAATGATAATTTCCGGATTAATTTTTAATATAATAGTATACGATAAGTTTATATTTTATTAAAGTCCTTAATCTTCTGGGGCTTTTTTTATGCTTAAAATTGAAAAAAATCTAGTATAAAATTTCCTGATATAAATTGAGAAAAGAAAAATTAATTAACAAAATTAAGTGGGGTATTTATTGGGAGTTTGTTTGTATTTTAAAGAAACAAAACAAGCTGATAGAATTTTGCTTATATTGATAGAATATGATAAAATTTCATAAAATAAAAGGATTATTCACTTACTATATAAGCAAAGTACTAAATTGACATTTACTCACAATTACCCTATAAACAGAATTAATATGATAGTTTCTGGAGGGCCAGTTAGATGGATTATAATAAATTATATAAAAAGTATAAGAAATTATTAAAAAAGAATAAAAAACTAAAAAAAGAAATTTCTTTATATAAACAAAAATATGGAGCTATTTCAGACAACGAAGCTAAAATTTCCCAGGATGATAAGATGATTTTGGAAAAAATAAATGAAAATAATTCTAACAAAATAAATAAAGTTAGTTCTCCTGATGATAAGATAGATTTGTTTATCTCACTTTTTCAGGGAAGAGAAGATGTTTATGCTCGAAGATGGAAGAGCAAAAATGGAAATACCGGGTATTCACCTGTATGTGTAAACGAATGGGTCCAGGGATTATGTGAAAAGCCTAAAGTTAAATGTTTAAATTGTAAAAATAAGAAATTTGCTAAGTTAACAAAATCAGTAATCAGAAATCATTTGCTGGGAAAGGAAATAATAGGTGTTTATCCATTATTACAGGATGAAACCTGCAAATTCCTTGCTATTGATTTTGATAAAGGAAACTGGCAGGATGATGTTTCTACTTTAAGACAAATTTCCAATGAGAAAAATATTCCTATATATATTGAACGTTCACGTTCCGGAAAAGGGGCACATGTATGGTTTTTCTTTGAAGAAAAAATAGGTGCATCTCTTGCTAGAAAATTTGGTACAGCAATTATTACATATGCTATGGAAAAGAGACATGAAATAAAATTTGAATCATATGATAGATTATTTCCCAATCAGGATTCGAGGCCCAAAGGTGGTCTAGGAAATCTAATTGCACTACCATTACAAAAGTTGGCCAGAAAAGAAGGTAATAGTCTATTTGCAGATGAAAACTTTGTAGCATATGAAGATCAGTGGAAATTTTTATATAATATAGAAAAGATAAAAAAAGCTGAAGTCGAAGAATATATTTTTGAACTGACAACTGGTAATGAACTTGGAAATTTTGGAACAGATAATGGTGATAAACCGTGGGAGAATAATTCTGTTCAGACTGTTATGTCTTTTTCAGAGTATCCCAGTAAAGTTTCTATTGTAAAAGCTGATATGCTTTATATTAAAAAAGAAGGTTTATCTCAAAAACTTATGAATAAAATAAAGAGACTGGGTGCTTTCCCTAACCCTGAATTTTATAGAGCACAGGTTATGCGTTTACCAACTTATAATAAACCCAGAATTATTTCTTTGTCTGAGGAGACAAAGAAATACCTATGTTTACCCCGTGGTTGTGAAAAAGAGCTTAATAAATTATTCAAAAAAGGTAATACTGAAATTGATCTTATTGATAAAAGAAATGAAGGAATGAAGATAAATGTAAAATTTAATGGTCAATTAAGACCCACTCAAGCTGAAGCGGTTGATGAACTACTTAAATATGAGACAGGTGTCCTGTCTGCTACAACAGCATTTGGTAAAACAGTAGTTGGAGCAAATATTATTTCTGAGAAGAAAGTTAATACGTTAATTGTTGTTCATACAAGACAACTTGCACAACAATGGAAAGATACTATAAAAAAATTCCTAATGATTAATGAAAATTTATCTCAAAAAAACGATAATTTAGATAAAAAAGATTTAGCATTAATAGGCCAAATAGGAGGAGGAAAAAATAGGCAGAAACAAATTATTGATATTGCTTTAATACAGTCTCTTGTCAGAAAAGGAGAAGTCAAGGAATTAGTCAAAGATTACGGTATGGTTATTATAGATGAATGCCATCATGCGGCTTCTTTTAGTTATGAAAAATTATTAAAAACAGTAACTGCCAGATATGTATATGGTCTAACAGCTACACCATTTAGAAAAGATGGACAACATCCAATAATTTATATGTGTCTTGGTGATATTCGTTACAAACAGAGTCCAAAGAAAAAGGCGGAACAAAGGCCATTTAACCATTTTGTAATCCCAAGAATATCTCCTGTAAAAATGCCAGTGACAGAAAAAAGAATACAATATAATTCAATACAAAAAGTATTTTCTTATATTGCAGAAAATGAAATAAGAAATGAATTAATTAGCCAAGATATATTAGAAAATATAAAAGAAGGCAGGAATATTATTGCCTTAACTGAAAGAACTGCACATGTCCAAAAACTTTATGATTTATTGAAGAATAAAATAAAAAATATCTATACACTTACAGGGAAGTTGACTGATAAAGAACGTAAAGTTACTAGAGAAAAATTAAGAAATGTTCCTGACTCTGAGAATATACTAATAATTGCTACAGGAAAATACATTGGTGAGGGGTTTGATTATCCAAGATTGGATACTCTTTTTTTAACTTTTCCAATATCGTGGAAAGGCAGATTACAGCAGTATGCTGGTAGATTGCATCGGTTATATGAAGGGAAAAAAGAGGTATATATTTATGATTATGTAGATATCCATATAAGAGTTCTTGAAAGAATGTATCAAAAAAGATTAAAGGGATATGCATCAATTGGTTATAAAGTTAAAAGTGATTTAAAAGAAAAGGGCAGCATTAATGTTATATTTGATAATACAAATTTTTTATCTACATTTTCTACTGATATTGCTGTTGCTAATAAACAAATATACATTGTCAGTCCCTATATCAATAAAAGAAAAACTACAGATATATTAAAATTATTGTCGGGTGTTATAAAAAATAATGTCAAAGTAACTATAATAACCCGTCCTGTTGATGATTTCAAGAAAGAACGAAGAAATAATATTCTTAAAATACATGATATAATAAAAACTGAAGGTATTGAATTGAAATTCAAAACACAGTTATACCAGAAATTTGCATTAATTGATAATCAAATAGTATGGTATGGCGATATTAATTTATTAAGTTATGGGAAATCACAGGAAAGTATTATGAGATTGAATAGTTTAGAAGTAGCCAATGAATTGTTGAGTAGTATCAAATAGCTGAAATACCAGATGTGGATAGAGGAGAAAAAATTGTTTGTAAGAACTGTCAGTATGAAATGAAAATTGGAAAAGATGGATTAGAACCATTATATTGAACTAAGATTTATATAATGTCAATGTATCATTTACAAAATAATCGCATATAATAAAATATGTAAACAAAACATTGATTTTAATATTTATGAGTGATACAATTTAAGGTAGTGTCAAAAAATCTATGAAAAAGTGATGTTGGAAAGAGACTTTAGTC
>JADQBU010000259.1 GCA_016278435.1 Halanaerobiales bacterium | reverse complement strand
AAATCAATATCAGGTATTACCTCAGACAGTTCCGCTAAAAATCTCTGCAAATCTTTCTGCCAGTTCTGATAATCATTCTCTAACTTCAGCTGTAATCTGGTATTTTGATGCCGGTCAAACTTATTTATGTTAAGTCGCTCTTCTAAACTGGTCAGTTTTTCCTTTATATTTTTAATCTCCGGTCTTAGTTTTTCCAGCTCATTAAATCTATCCACATAATCCTCTATCACTCGGTAATCCTGTTTTAAATTTACAATTTTATCTACTTTTTCATTAATCTTATCTTCCAGTGTGGTCAATTTTTCCTGCTGGTTTCTGATTTTTTTATACCTATTATCTATTTTTTCCTGCAGTTGTTCAATGCTGCCAGTAATCTTTGTTAATTGTTCCTGTAGTTCAGATGAAGACTCTTTTTCAAGCAGTTCTCCGGCCATAAAAATCACCTGTCTGATATTCTTGCTCTTCCTCTCAACAGCAGCAATAGTATTCCCTATCTCTCTTTGTTGTTGATCAAGGCTATTACACCAGTCCCGATATCTGGCCGGATTATTAATTAACTCTATTTCCCCGCCGTGAACCAGTTTAAAAGAATCCCCGATTTCAGTTTCCTGCAGCAGATAATTTATATAAATTGGAACAGGAGCCCTGAAAATATCATTATCCTGTAGATTGTTTTTAACCTTCTCCCAGTTTGACTCATACATCAGAACTAGTCCATATGGCAAAAGTGGAAATTTTTGTAAATATTTTTCCCGGTTATCAGTAATATTTAATAAAAAATCACTACCTAAATAAACCTGAATATCCATTTTTTTGATTAACTGATAATATCTTTTCTGGTCATTGTTTGCGATCCAGCAATTTCCGTCATTTAAAGCCAGATCTAGTTCCAGTTCATGGGCTTTATTATTAAGTTCCTGCAGACGTGTCACCTTTTCTGACAGTATTTTTTCCAGCTCCATCTGTTTACCCTGAAGCCAGGTCTGACTGTATACCTCTTTAAATTTATCCAGTTCCAGGAGACTTAATATACTGGCAATTACCTCCTTCTCTCTGTTATTCCTGATCTGATAAGTCTGTTCCACAGACTGATACTTGCTCTCACGCCGGGCCAGGTCTATTTGCAAACCTTTTATTTCTTCCTGCAAATTAACAATTTTATTCTGCTGGCTGTCCCGCTCCCCCTTTAGTTCGTTTAATCTTTTTTCTTCATTTTCCAGCTTACCAGCCATCTGTTCCAGCATGTACAATGGTGTACTTAATTGCAGTGGGTTAAATCTAGAAGAAAGTTCCTTCTGCTGCCGCTCAAATTTATTTTCTTTTTCCTCAAAGTTAGCAATTTTCAATTCCTTACCCCTGATATCACAGCTGATATTTGTCTCTTCCTGCTCTAATCTTTTCTCTTCTATCTTAAGATATTGCAAATAACCGGCAGCCTCCTGACAACTTTCTTCCCAGTTAGCCTGCATTTCAGGCCAGCAGTCTTTTATTTTTTGCTTAAAGCTACTAATCTCATTACGCAAATTAGAAAGCTCAGATGACTCCTTCAGGGCATTTATTCTATCCATTTTTTTATTATACTGCTGCTGATAATTCATATACTCGAGGTGCAGTAAGTTTAACTGGATATTTTGTTGTCTGGTCTCCAGTTCTTTTAACTTGTTAGTAAGCTGTTGTAATTTCTCTTCATTTTCTTTCTTTTCAGTTTCCATCGCCCTTAATTCCCTTATTTTCCGGGCATATTTAAGGTTCTGTTTCTCATATTCCAGTTCCCCTATCCTGTTTTCGGTCTTCTCCCTGTCAATTTTTGTTCGATTATATTCATTATTGAGAAATACTGTTCTGCGTTCAAGGGCCTGAATATAATTATTGCCCCTCTCTCTGATCATTCTCCCGGTGTTTTTCAATTTAAGACCATGCTCAGAATCAATTACCAGTGGTTCTACCATCTTCAGTAATTGATTGATATCTTCAGTCCGGGAAATAAGTTCTGGCAAATTTTTAGCAATTTTAATATTATCAACAAACATATTATACAATGAACCATCATTTTCTTGACTACGGGAACTTATACTCTCACTGACAGCTGGTATTATTAACTTATCAAAAAGAGCCTGATTATCATGGGCCCGGGAAAAATAATTGTTCAGACCACCCTCTGAACGGTTAATGGTCTTCATAATCTCCCATTCATAGCGGTAAATACCGTGGCTGGCCAGATATCGATAATAATCTGAGTTCAGACTGGAAACAGAAGTTTTTGAGTATTTACGAAAATCCCGGTGGTTTTCATCAATAAATGATTCCAGTTGTTCATAATCCTGTACCCCACCGCCTGATTTACTGTACAGAGGCAGGTTCCCAAGACTAAATCTGCTGCTACTACTATATTCATGAGTATATAGAAAATATTTGAGACCAACCTTTCCTTCACTGTCATCAAGCCGCTCCTGCCAGCGGGCAGATATACAGATACCAGCCAGCAGTCTCCTTCCCGGTCTACTTTCCAGATCCCATTCCAGTACCACATGGAAAGTATAAGGTTTAAAGACATGATAGCGGTCGTAGAACATTCCTTCAATCTTATTTCCATTATTACTTCCCCAGGCAGTTCCGGGCAGCATAATCTGAGAAATTAACTGGAGCATAACCCCTTTACCACTACCATTCTGCAGGGTGAAAAGTGTATGGTCAGAAGCAAGATTGAAAATGGAATCTTCATGTTTTATTTTAAATCCATCATATTTATTACCAGTAATCCTGATCTTATCCAGTCTGGGCATCTTTGTTTTCCTCCTGCTCTTCTCTGGTCTTCCTGATTAATTCAATAAACTGTTGATAGCGTCTCTGATCATGGTATAGATTGTCGAGCCTTTCATATAGAACAGGTTTGGGAATTATCTTTAATTCATCACTGTTGTCTATAATTAATCCCTGCCTGGTAAGAGGCTTTAAAGAAGTATTAATAAAACTGAGTCGGTTATTCCTGGTCCTTGTCACATCAACAGTATCATCAACCTGGCTTAATTTTAATTCACTGAACTCTGTCAGCCAGAGCTCGGCTACCTCATCAATAGCCAGAGACCAGTTCTTACTGAAACTGTCATCCGTCTTTTTTCGTTCCTGCCATGCTTTCAGGGTAGAAGTAACCAGGTCAGCCAGACGGTGATAACTGATTCCTTCTTCCTCCCAGCGAATCCGTACATGACTCTCTTTATCTACCTCGGCCAGAAAGATGGATATGATGATATTTGCTAGATAAAAATACTTCTTACGTTCCAGACCACTGTATTTTTCCTTCATCTGAGTATAGGAACTGGCAAAGTTGGATCCCCGGGCCTTACTGACCAGATGAATATACTGGGGAGTTTGAAAAACAATTAATCCTCCTTCAGCAGCAATAGTGTGGACAATATTACGCATTTCACTATCACTGCGGTACTTCTCAGCCAGTGGCTCTGAAACAGATATAATCTGACCTTTTAATAATTTAAAGAAAAAAGCTGACCCATCTTCTAACTGTTCCTGATTAAAAGCCATCTCTATTCCTCCTCCAGATAAAGGGTATAATCCGATATTTCAAATTCATTGCCCAGTTTAACAAGTTTTTGATTTGTACTCAACCGGGCTTTTATTTTCCGGGAATTCAGTTCTGAGAGTTTATCATTCCAGGCAGTAAGTCTCTTAAATAGTAGAAGTCTTTCATCCAGTCCAGGATACTCTTCCTCTACCACAATTAATCTAATATCTGTGATGATAAACATCATAAATAATTCCAGATTCTTCTTCTGGGCCAGCCATTTTTGTTTTGACTCCTGGGAAAGATGGTTGAGGAGGCCAAGTGAATACTGCCCTTCTTGCAGTAATTCTATAAAAACCGGTTCCCAGAGTTCCAGAATCATTTCCCAGTCAATCTCTTTTTCCGGTGGTGGTTCTTCCAGCAATTCTTCGGCTTCCTCGATTTTATCCTCATCCCGGTAAGTATAAAGCTGCTGCTCTGACCAGGACCAGTCAAGGGGAAATATAAATCCCTGCTCCGGTGAAAAAAGGGGATTAAGTAAATCTTCCAGAAGTTCAATATCAGGAAGTCCAGAACTAATAATGGTATCCTGCCAGAAATCCTTTTTAAAACTAACCCGCGATGTCTTCCAGAATATATCAGGGTTTTCCTTCCTGATCTCCAGTTCCAGGGAAAGGTTGGAAATAGCTAGTTCGGCTAGTCTGTCATGTAAAGCCCGGGCTCTTTCCAGTTCTTCAAAAAGCAGCTCTCCTTCTTTTTTCTTGTCAGTCGGAAAGTTGTCAAGTCTATCCCGCCAGGAAAACATATCGTTAAAAATCTTTTTTTCATCAGCAAACTGTTCCTTCAACTCACTTTCACTCCGTTTTTTCCGCTGTTTACCGGCCGAAAAAATTAAATTGGGGTTACGCATAATATCTTCCCGCCAGTCCTTTTCAACTTTTATTAAATTTCTTACCCGAGCAATTAAATTACTAACACTTCCTTTAGCTTCTGAAAAATTGCCATTTTTAATTAATTGCAGGGTATAAAACTGTTCCAGATCAAACCCAAATTCCTGTAAGACTTCCCGGGTAATAAAGATAATTTCCTGGGCAGTCTCAGTTAACATATAAACAGTGGTTCCACCTTGATCCCAGCGAGAGGCCTCCCGGTCGGGAATCAAATATCTAAATTTATATTCACAGTGACCCCGTTTTTCCTCATTATAAAGCATTACAGAAAAATATGACTGCTGGCGGGGATCACCGGCGTACAGGACACCATCCACCAGACGTCTAATCTGTTCAGCTGTTGCTTCCAGTTTCATTTCTTTAATTATCTGGCCCGTCATTTCTATCAAATCATCTTTAGTGCGATTTAAATTATTATTTATCTCCCGTTTGAAGACTTTAAGCAAAAGATAAAGAGATATCTCATGAGAATAATCATTTAAGCTACCCAGATCCATCCCCTGTCCCAGTCTTGATATAGCTGCTGTTTTTTTCAGTCTATCAAATAAGCCAGTACTGGCTCCATTCATTTATATCACCTTATTTCTCATGATATTATTATGATTCGATAAATATTTGCAAACTCCTCTAGAAAACTTCTGGACATTCTTACCTGATAAAATAAATAGCCCGGCCTCTCAAGATAAACTGAGAAACCAGGTAATATCTGGCGTACCCGCAAATGATTTGTTTTTTTTCAATATTCAAATATATTCCGCAAATATTCATTCCTGACATTTCTATATATATAAAAATCAGTATCTATAGAAATTATTTCTTTAATATTTTCTGTTTCTGATATAACAACAAGAGTTGCATCAGCAAAATCCATTGGAATATCTGCATATTTCTCTGATAGTTTAATAATTCTGGTTATACTTTCTTTTGTTATTGGAACTACATTAAAAGCATCCCTTCTGAACCATTTTAAAAAATCAATCTGCACTTTTATATTAAAATCTAACATATGCAAGACTTCTGTAATGACAGGCCAGGATGTGTATAATATTCCTTCATATTCTCGCATGAATTCAATAATATCGTCATAATACTTATCATCTTTATCAAATAGAGCTATCAATGGCCCAGCGTCAATGAGTGTTTTTCTCATTAAGCTTCTCCCTCACTTTTTTCTTGTATGTTTCAGATAAATCTCCTTTACCACTTCCATATCTGCCAAAAAATTCAGCACCCAGTTCATAGGGTTTTGTTTTTTTCTCCATTTCCTCAATATATTTTTCCAGAGCAATTTTAACAATATCAGATTTAGTTATATTATTATGTCTGGATAAACTATTTATTTTCTCTTCCAGTTCTTTAGACAATCTTACACTGATCATAGCAACACCTCCGTATTACATATTGTATTACGTAAAATTAAAAATGTCAACAAATAATTGACGTTACTCAAGGTGGCCTGATTATATTGACAATCCTGAATCCTACTTTCCTAATTGTTCCCAACTTTCTTTTGCTGCATAAAGTTCAGCCAGGGCTCCTTTTTTATCATGGGCCTTAATATTACCTTTTAGACGAGCCATTGACATGGCAAAATTATTAATATTGTCTCTTTCTGAAACTTTACATTACATATTTTAAAATATATAATTATCACAAAGAGACCAAACATCTGTAATATTTAGCTAATATAAAATCTATAATTCTATAAGTACAAAAAACTTATAAATGGGAGTAATCAATATGACAAATTTTGATTTTGAGTTTACTAAAATCCTGGGCTGGTCAGTCAGCCGATATAATATGTTTCAGACCTGTAAAAGACAGTATTATTACAACTATTACGGCAAGTATGATACAGAGTATCCAACTTCTGAAATCAATAAATTAAAAAATTTAACCTCTATTCCACTGATGCGGGGAACTATTGTCCATCATGTCCTTGAAACTCTACTTAAAAGATTAAAGGTCACCGAGAAAAATATTGATAAGAATAAATTTTTCCAGTATGCAAAAAAAGAGTGTAGAAAGAAAAGTAATAATCTGGCCTTCACGGAGGTTTATTATGGAGATCAAAGCAGTGTCAGTGCCAGTGAACTATATGAGGATGTCTCTACCTGTCTGAAAAACTTTATCGAAAGTGACCGGTTTCCATGGGTCATGGAAGAAGCTGTAAAATACAAGGATAACTGGATAATAGAACCACCAAATTTTGGCGAAACAAGGATTGATGATATCAAGGCTTATACCAAGTTTGACTTTCTAACACCCCTGGATGATAAGGTGATGATAATTGACTGGAAAAGCGGTATTCCCGATGAAAATAAGGACCGAAAACAGTTGATGGGATATACCTCCTGGGCCTGTTACCATCTAAAAAAGGATCCCCAAAAAATAGTCGCTGTTCTCTCTTATCTTAAGCCAGAATACTCAGAAACGATTATACCCATGGATGACTTTGATTTCAGGTCCTTTTACAGGCAGGTAAAAAAAGAGACCTACGAAATGCGGGATTACTGTAAGAATGCCACAGAAAATATACCCAAAGAAAAAGAAATTTTTATGAAGACGTCCAATGAATTTCTGTGTCAATACTGTAATTTTAGAGATTTATGTAAAGGAGACAAGTTGATATGAAAAACTTTAAAATTTCTCTATCTATCTTATTAATATTAATTTTAGTCTTATTTGCAACCAACCCCACTTTAGAGGATTTTCATTCCTATATAGAAAAGGAAATTCAGAATAAAGTAGCTGAAGAATCTGGTAATTTGCTAGATTTTATCGGCGGACTGATATCCGGAACCCTATCTGAAGCAGTAATCAAGAATTCAATCAGCCATGAAAATTATGTTGTATTCAGTATATATAAAATTAAATATCAAAATAAGACCTATACGACCATCGGGATTCTCAACCATTTTTTCCAGTTAGATAAGTTTTAAACAGGCTTTAGCATATTTTATCTGCGATTACCGGATTTAAACTCCTCTTAAAAGTATTAATTACTATTAGCACTCTCTAAAGACTCCTAATTTCCTTTGAAAATCTACTGGATCTTTCTTACAATGTAAATAAGGAAGATAAATTTGTTTATAATCTTTGTCAAACTCTGAGGAGGGATAAAGATTTATTTGCGAAGCTTAAAAAAGATGATCGGTTATTCTGCTGAAAGTCTTGACGGGAAAATCGGCGAAGTTGACAACTTCTACTTTGATACACCAGAATGGTTTATCCGTTATGCTGTAATTGAGACAGGCGGGTTATTAAACAGTAAGCGAGTCTTGATCTCACCAGAATCTTTTGGAGAGCCGCTCTGGCAGGAAAGGAAATTTCCTATCTCCCTCTCGAAAGAAAAAATAGAAAACAGTCCTACTGTTGAAGAAAAAAGACCAATTACCATGCAGGAGGAAGAGAATTTAATCGATTATTATGGTTGGGATACTTACTGGGGTCTTGGTCCATATGTAAATTTGCATCCCAGAGTACTTGCTCCTATAAGACATATACCCGAATATGTTCCAGAAGATAATTATATCAGGGATAGTGATAATTCAATATTAAAGGGTCTCTATGATATAGAAGGATTCAGTATCCATGCCAGTGATGGGGTATTTGGAAGAGTGGAGGATATAATTATTGAGGATGAATCCTGGATAATCCGTTACTTAGTAATCGATACCAGGAGGTATCTACCCAGCAAGAAAGTACTGATCGCTCCAGAGTGGATTGAAATGGTCAACTGGTCAACCGAAGAAATCTATGTTGATTTAGAAAAGGAAACAATTAAAGATACACCGGTTTATGACCCGGATGCACCTATAGATAGAGCATATGAAGAAAAATTATATGATTATCATGAGTATGCCAGGTACTGGGAAGATAAAAAAGAGGAAATTAATGCTTAAACGTTAGACAAGCATAAAAACGGGGAGGATGATTGATTTCATTCTCCCCGTTACTTTACTTTTTTATTTAAAAAGTAAACCGTAGACTTATTGTGCTATATCATTCTCGAAAGATATCCAGGAAAGATTTATCTAAATCTAAAATCTGCTCCAAGACTAGCAGGGTAAATGTCCAGTAATTCATTCTCTAAAGACATATGAAAGATTTATCTCAAGTCCGCTCAGTATACCGACAGGAATTTTGTCCTTTTTTAGATAGACTGCCGGTCTACCATATTCATTACCCTCAGTTAAAAGATATATTTCAACAGTCTTCTCTTTATAATCTATTAGCCAGTATTCCTTAACACCATTTTTTTCATAAAGATCTTTCTTAATTTTTCGGTCTCTTTCCCCGGAAGAAGAAGAAATTATTTCAATTATTAAATCAGGTGCTCCTCTACATCCTTTTTCATCCAGTTTCTCCTCATCACAAACTACTAATATATCCGGTTGAACCACTGTCATAATATCTTCATCTTTTTCTTCTCCTGCAGGCAGTCTTACATCAAAGGGGGCATCATAGGCCTCACAATCTTTATCCAATAAATAATTAGCGGTCTGACGGAATAATTCACCAGAAACTTTCTGATGAATACGAGTAGGGGCAGGGGTCATTAAATAAACCTTGCCCGCAATTAACTCATACCTTTGACCATCTGACCAGGTCAGGTAATCACCATATGTATATAGAGGGTTGTCTGCTGTTTCTTTGATCAAGTTTTTATCATTTTTCTCAGTCATTTATAACACCTCGTTATCTTTTCCTCTACTATACATTACATTCTCTCTAAATCTATTATATACCATATTTGTCCAGAAGTTAAGGAAAAAAGCTAGCTTAAAGTCTACTTTTAATCAACTCTTTAATCTGTTCCTTATCTAGTTTTACCGGATTATTCTTTATACCGGAATTTTCAGCGATCTTAGCCAGGTCAGCTTCTGTAAATCCGTATTCTCCATAGCGGGGGATTTTGAGTTCATCTATCCATTCCCTGAGGGTATTAATCAGAATACTACAGTACTCATCCCTGTCCTCCTCAAAATATAACCTATCTTTCTCACCATTTATGATAGCCCCTATCCGGGCATATTTTTGTAGATACACATCAGCTTCACTATCATCTCTTTCCTGAAGTAGTCGGATATTCAATGCTGTTGCTTCACCCAGTAGTGTACCACAGACAACACCGTGCGGAATATCGGTATGAGCACCGAGAGTTGAAGCCAGACCGTGGACAACGACCAGACCGGCATTAGCCAGACCTATACCGGAAATAAGCGCTGCACAGGCCATCTTGCTCCTGACTTCCAGGTTATCTCCCTGGTCAGTACTTACCGGAATTAGTGATTCTACTGCATATTCTATCCCCTTAATTGTCATTGAATCAGTAAAAGGATTAGCCTTGGTAGAGGTATAGGCCCCAATCAGCTGTGAAAGGGCATCCAGGCCACTTGCTGCTGTGATATGAGAAGGACATGTTACAGTCAGCTCCGGGTCCAGTATAGCTATGTCAGGGATAAAGTTATCATGACGAAATGATTTCTTGAAACCACCTTCTCCCACTCTACTGAGAACAGCATTTTTGGTTGCTTCACTACCCGTACCGGAGGTTGTAGGGACAGCAATAAATGAAATCTTATTTCCGGGATGAGTTCTGCCGTCCCCTACCCCCTCCAGATAGTTCATTACAGAATCTCCTACAGGTAACAGGGCAGAAACAGCTTTCCCGGTATCTATAACACTTCCACCTCCCACTGATACAACTAAATCGACAGATTTACCACGGTACTTTGCAGTTAATTCGTCGACCAGTTCAGGAGATGGTTCTCCTCTTACACTTTCATGATAAGTATTAATAGACTTTTCTTTCAGGGAAGTTATCAGATAATCAAATCTACCTGATTTTCGTAGTGAAGATCCTCCTGTAAATACCAACACATTATCTCCGTTTTTTGAGACTATTTCAGGAAATTTCTTGAAGTTCCCTGTCCCAAAAATAATTTTCGGTGTCCCGGTAAATTCAAATGGTTTTATCATCAGATAAATACCCCCATTATGATTGGTTTA
>JADQBU010000260.1 GCA_016278435.1 Halanaerobiales bacterium | reverse complement strand
AATAGCCGGTTCATCCCTACCCTAATTTAAGGATCAGGCTTTCACGGCTAAATTCGATAAAGAATGAAATTTAAAAAAGCGGGGAAATGGATAAGCCCGCTTTTTATGATTTAATTGTTTATATTTCTTTTAAAGTATAGATATCCTTTCTGATATGCTGGAGAAGAGGAAGCTCTTGTCTGGTTTTTTCAATCTTGTTCAGGTCGATTTCCTGTACAAGAACTTCTTCTCTATCTCCGAGTCTACATACAATACTGGCCCAGGGATCTACGATCAGGGAATTGGCATAAGAGACATACCCGCCATCATCTTTTCTGGCCGGCGCAACACCTATTGTAAATACTTGATTGTCTAGTGCTCTGGTTCTGAAGAGGATTTCCCAGTGGGCGGGTCCTGTTGTCATGTTAAAGGCTCCAGGTACTATAATAAATTTTGCTCCCTTCTGGACCAGCAGGCGGGACAGTTCCGGGAATCTGAAATCATAACAGACTACCAGGCCCATCTTACCGAATGGTGTATCAAATACTGTCACCTTATCTCCTGCTGTTAAGGTATCTGATTCCTTAAAAGTCTGGCCACCTTCAACATCTATATCAAAAAGATGCATCTTCCGGTGCTTACCTATCTGTTTGCCGGTATCATCGAAAACATAAGAAGTATTATAAATTCTATCCTGTTCATCTTTTTCAGGAATTGAGCCACCTACCAGATAGATTTCATTTTCACTTGCAATTTTTGCTAACTGCTGCCAGGTATAATCGCCTTCTTTTTCTGCGAATTTGGGAAAATTATGTGATTCATAGGGGCAATTGAACATTTCCGGTAAAACTACTAGTTCAGCTCCCCTGACTACAGCCTGTTTTATTAGCACCTTGGCCCGGTCTACATTTTCTTCTTTTTTATTACCTACATCCATCTGAATTAAACCTACATTTAATTTATCCACCTGTTTACCTCCTTTATATTCATCACGAATACTAGAGACCTTAAATCTATATTTTCTACATGGATATTATAAAATCCTTTTTTGGATTCTTTTTGAACTTCTGAATAAAAATTTTTCTGGGGGAAAATATATAATATATAAAAATACAGGAGGTTATTGGCATGAGTGTTAAAGGTTATCAATACTCTGATTTAAAGAAAGAGGAACTTGAAAGGATTTCATCCCTGGAAAAAGAGTTAAATAATATGGAGAACCGGGATAGTGAATTAATATTACTGGCTTTTAATAGAGATGATGAGTGAGAAATTCCACGGCGCTTTTACTGGGTGCCGTGGTTTTTTTAATATATATCTGAAAACTCCATTTTAATCCGGTTTTCGAGATTGTATTGATTTGATTTATAATTCTCACATTTTTCTTTGGCCAGTGTTACAGGTAATTCTACGATAAATTCACTACCACAATCTATTTCACTGTTTAATGATATTTTGCCTCCATGGATTTGAACCAGAGATTTTACGATAAACAAACCCAGTCCGGATCCTTCTCTTTCCCGGCGAGTTGTCTCGTCCCCCAGCTTGTACTTGTTAAATATAGACAACTGTTTGTATTTTGGGATACCCTTTCCTGTATCACTGATAGAGATCAAGACCTTATCCTCTTCAGCAGTAAATTTAACAGCTATTTTATCACCTGGTCTGGTAAACTTAATTGCATTTGATATTAAATTAATAATTATTCTCTCCAGGTCAAAGACATCGACTGCCATAATTTTTTCTTCGATATTCGTAATAAATTCAATAGTTTTGTTATGATTGCGGATAAAAGGGGTGCTCTGTTCTACAATATTTTTAATTATTTCCACAATATTTACATTCTGCAGGGCGGGTTTATAATTACCCTTGTCTATTTCGTTCATATCAAGGATGTTATGGACCAGTTTCTGGAGCCGTAAGTTGTTTTTATTAATAATATCCAGATGTTTATTGAGTTCTGATCCCAGCACAGGATTTATATTGTGTTTATCCATTTTTAATTGTAATAACTGCAGAGAAGCATTTATTAGATTGATGGGAGTCTTTATTTCATGGGACAGGGTGGAAAAGGTATCAAGTTTATCTTTATCGTATCTTAATTCTTCATTAAAATCACTAAAATCTCTCTTTCCCATAGTTAATCCCACCTCATTTCTTTCAATTGTTTATCCATTTTTTATCAAAAATTGCTATTATACTCATTATATATCATTTGTTGAAACATTTCAAAGTTGAATCTGGGTTAATGTTCCTTTATAATGTAAATGTTGTTAATAAATTTTTATTATTATTTAAAGGGAGTGAAGTGATTTGTCCAATATGGTGCTGGGAGCTTTATTTATATTTTTTGCCCGGGTTACAGATGTTTCGATGGGTACCCTCCGGACATTATTTATCGTCAGGGGAAAACGTTTTCATGCGGCTGTGCTGGGATTCTTTGAAGTAATAATATATATTGTTGCTCTTAATAGAGTTGTTAATGCCCTGGATAATCCGGTTAATTTGATTGTTTATGCCCTTGGATTTGCGACTGGTAATTATGTAGGAAGTTTTCTGGAAGAAAAGATGGCCCTGGGGAATATCTCTGCCCAGATTATCTGTAGCAAGTCGATGGAAATGGCTAATGCTTTAAGGGATGTGGATTTCGGTGTAACAGTTCTTGACGGTCTGGGGAAAGAAGGGGAAAAGGAGATTTTGCTTATCTCTTTGCGGAGAAAATACCTGCCCCGATTGCTTGATATAGCCGAGGACATAGATCATGACTGTTTTATTACAGTTACTGATGCCCGTACCACCCGTGGTGGTTATTTTAAAGGAAGAAAGGGGAAATAGTGAGGGGTCTGTGAATATTTGTTCACAGTTTATCCACAGAATGTGGATATGTCAGACATATGTTTGTTGTGATTTTCACTACTTAAGGACTATTTAAAAACAAGAGATTTTGTTGTAATATGGAGGTATGTTAATTAACTCCTCCTTATAAAAATAGATCTACATTTCCGTTATCGGCTCATAAATTGGGCCGATTTTTTTGTTAATTTAGAATTAAAAAGATAAAATCATCTATTTTCAAGGAAATTTACTATTTTTAATGAAATAGTATTATAAACCTTATTCTATTAAAAAAATTGTTACATTTATTGTAATCTGACATAAATACATTAGGATTTTTAAATATAGGTTATTATTCTAAAGAAACCCACTTTCAAAGATAAATGGGAGAACGGGGTGTTGAAAATAAAGAAATTAATTTTTCTTTCTATGTTTATTATTTTAATTTTAACTATGGGTTTCAGTATTGTGTTTTTTGCTGAAAATAAGGTTGCAAAAAGAGGAAAGATGGTAAGAGTACTTGCAGGAACTAATAATGTAGATAATGGTACCATAACCCTTGATTATGATATAGAAATAGGCAAGTATGAAGTAACCCATACAGAATATCTGGATTTTCTAAACAGTGTGAGAGTGACTCCTGCCGGTATTTATCAGGGGAAAAGGATAATCAATATAGGTGACCCTAATTGTGCAGTAAAACATACCGGTAAAAAAGCCGGGAGTAGATTTTCCTTTTTTTATTTTAATGATACAGAAATTGTTGAAAGTAAAGATTGCCCGGTCATAAAAGTTACCTGGTATGGAGCGGCCGCCTACTGTAACTGGTTAAGCAAACAGGAGGGATTGAGTCCTGCTTATGACCCTAATAGCTGGAGACTAAAGGGTAAACCGGAAACTCTGGATGGTTACAGGTTGCCAACGGAAACCGAATGGCAATATGCCGCCCGGGGTGGTAGAAATGGTCATGATACAATCTATGCCGGGAGTAATAATCTAGACCAGGTAGGATGGTATAAGGAGAACTCAAACAGAAGAATACATGAAATCGGGGAAAAACAGCCCAACGAATTAGGTATATATGATATGAGTGGGAATGTACAGGAATTAACTAACACTCTTTTGCTTCAATCCGGGCGGTCAACTGTCGAAAAATTTATGGGATCTGATTTAAAATCTTTCATAGCTGCCCGCATAGTAACTGGAGGGGGCTGGAATGATTATGCCGGCTTTTGTAAGGTCAATTACAGTCCTGATTATTACTTCCTGAGTAGTAGGCAGTCCAAGAGTTATAATAATCTCGGCTTCCGGGTTACTAAAACCAGGAATTCTGATTCAGGCAAACCAACATTAAGTAAAGTATCTAATGAATCAGAAAAAAACAATAGACAGTCATCAAGATCAGAGAAATCTGTTACCATGAAAGCAGGTTCAACTTCAGCAGAAAATGGTCAGCCCGGACTGGATTATGATATAGAAATAGGAAAATATGAAGTAACCCATGAAGACTTTATAGAGTTTTTGAATGCGGCAGATGTATTAGACGATGGTACTTACAGGGGTAAGAAGATGATAGTTTTGACTGCTGAAAATTGTGCTATTGCCTATAAACAGGGAAATCCTATTCTTGAGACACTCTTTAATTATAATAATGGGAAATTTTATTTTGCTGAAAATGTTTATGTTCCTGATAAGGATTGTCCGGTGGTTGAAGTTACCTGGTATGGAGCGGTAGCATACTGTAACTGGTTAAGCAAAAAACAAGGACTGTTACCTGCCTATGATCTGGAAAACTGGAAGCTCAAGAGTAAACCAGTGGAGGTAAAAGGATATAGGCTACCGACAGAGACTGAATGGGAATATGCAGCAAGTGGTGGTAAAAATGGTAAACCGACAAAATATGCAGGAAGTGATAACCTCGATAAAGTGGGCTGGTATGGTGAGAATTCAGGATTAAAGACTCATATTGTGGGTGGAAAACTGCCCAATGAATCAGGGATATATGATATGAGTGGGAATGTATGGGAGTGGACCAATAACTCGAGAGAACTTTTTAGTACTGCGAAGGGCGGCAGCTGGCATTCTCCTGCGGTTTATTGTGAGATTTCAGGTCTTTTTGACTTTAACTATCCAGATAGCGGTGAAATAGATCTGGGGTTTCGCCTGGTCAGAACTAAATAAATTTACCACTTTTTAGGAGCCAGAAGGGGAGAAAATAGTAAGCCTATCATTAAACCCAGGAGAATTCCATGCCAGGCATTTAAGTTGATGTAGAAAATATATATCTGGATACCTATATAATAGAGGATAATAAGGGGGCCGATAAAATTCTGCATGATTTTCTTATATTTTTCTCTGTATTCAACAGTAGTAGTTGAGAATAGATTGGTGATAATAAGAACCAGAGGAATTATCAGAGCCGGGGCCCACCAGCTTTCTGAATATATTTTCACACTGAAAAGAACAGCCAGAACAAAATTAAAGATGTAGATAAAAATATAATTCATTTTAATTTCTCTACTCCTTTCTTAAAATAAAAAACACTAATAATTAAATTCGGGATAGCTGTGGCAATTCCTTTTATGTATTTTTTTATGTATTATGTTTTATATCATGTGTAATAAAAAATTCCAGCAAATATTTGAATCTACCGGGTGATTAAAATGTTTTTAAAAAAGTTAATAGATCTGGGGGCCGTGGACAGGGCCTTTGAACAGATAATTGAAAATATCAGAAGGAAAAGAGATTTATATGCTTCCATTAAACTCTTGATTGACGAGATACTGGAAAGAGGCGACAGGCTAAGGTCTTTAACTGATAACCTTCCGGACTGGTTTGAGATGCTTGATACCGAAGTGGTCAAGACAATTAGTGAAAACTCGGAATATAATGCAGAAAAATTAAGGTATCTACAGATTACTGTCAGGTCGTATAATAGCTATATTAAGGAAAAGGTTGAACTTCTCAATGAAGAAGAAAAAACGAACAGAGATTTGGCAGATAAAATAGAAGAAACTGTTACTGAAGATAATACAGATGATATTAATCATTATATTAAAAAATTGCTGTATAAGCTGCAGGATAGTGGTAAAGGTATCTGCCTTTATTTAATCCCCGGTGGTGAGATAGCTGATATCGAGTTCGACAAGGCGATCAAAAAGGAGATCAAGGTAGTTCTGACAAGTGAGACAGGTGTAGAATTAGTGTTGCCCGGGGTCAAGGTATCCCCGGAGTTTCGGGAAAGTATAGTCAATGTTTTTAATTATCTGCGGGACTATTTTGATCTACCTGCTGAACTGGGGATAAAAGTTGGGATAAGTGATATAAAATCCGGTCCGCTTCAGGGGAGGTCCGCCAGCCTGGCTTTTTTTGCCGCAATATTGAAAGAATTATACAGCCAGGGCCTGATTTCAATAAAACCCGATCTGGATGCTGCCTATCTGGCAGATGTTGAGGAAGGAATAACCGGCAAAATTTGCCCGGTTAATCAGGATCTGTTGAAATTAAAGATTAAACTGGCTGCTGCTAATGGGTATAATAAGATTATTGCAGCCAGTGATAATTATATAGATGAAATGATTGATAAATTGGGTCTGGAACAGATTGAGTGTGAAAAACTTGAAGACCTGATTGATTATTTTCGTAAAAATGAATTCAGGAAAGCTTCACTTAACTATTACAGCCTGCTCCGGAACAATGGTCGGCTCGGTTCACTATCAGTAAATAAAAAAATAATTCCTGATCTTACAGAACTGCCTGCTGTAGATGGTGATGGGAAAAACCAGAAGAGTGCTAAAAAGAAATACCGACTGGAGGAAATTATTGCCGGTATAAAGGATAACAACAGGAGAAATCTGATGTTAACAGGTGGGGGAGGTAGTGGTAAAACAGTCAGTTTGATTGAGTTCTGGGAGAAATCCCTGGAGGAAGATGTTCATAAACCGGTACCGGTTTATATTCCCCTTTCAGAATATAAAAACGGAGAGGGGTTTATACTGGACTTCCTGCAGTCGAGGTATTGCCGTCAGGATGATATGAGTGGCTTTAAAAAAATTATGAACCGGCCGCTTGCTGAGGAAAATACTTATATGCCCTCTGTTGTCTTAATGCTGGATGGGTTTAATGAAATAAGGGGAGAGAGAGATAATCTTATAAAGGAACTGAGATTTATTCAGGAAAGTTTCCCTGGTGTTATGGTGATTATAACTTCGCGAAACCGGCTTGATAGTTATATATTTTTTAATGAGTACTACAGGTTTTATAAAATTGACTCTTTGACCCCGGAACAGATTGCAGGTTATCTCGATTTACATGGGAAAAAGGCAGATAATAAAAGGTTATTTAATTTATTAAAAAACCCGATGTTACTTACCTTTTATACTGATACTTCGGATATATTGACTGAATACTCCAGAGAAGGAGATTTTCGAACTGTCATTGAGGAAGAAATAAATGTCAAAAGCCAGTCAGAAATTTACTGGAATTACCTGCAGTCCCTTTTAGTTAAATATAAGAATATTATACAGGGGGAAAAGAACTGAGAAAACAAGGCGTTTGTTGCCGAATTTATCCTGTTCAATCTCTTACCTGTGGTCGGATATAGAATGGAGCTGGATGATTATTTAAGTGTAGATTATTACTGGATTGTGGCCTATTTAACAGAGTATATACATGATTTCAGTATCGATGATTTTGCGAGAAATTATCAGGGCTTATATGCTGAAATACTTGTCAGGAGAGAATTACAGTTACTTTTATCTAAACCTATACAACAAATTATCGATACTTTTACCGGGATTATTATTGATGAGTTCAATTTAATGGATAGTGATGATAACCTGTACTATTTTACCCACCAGAATTTGCGCGACTTTACTGCAGCTGTCCAGATATTAAATGAAATAAAGCTGAGTCTGGATTTAAATAAAAATATCCTGGAAGAGGAAACTATTCTAAAAAAGAGGGCCTTACCCCCCTACCTCCATCGATTCATTGGGGAACTGGCAGGTGAACATTACAATAAACCAGTATTTTTAGATGAGGAAAAAAGATGGTTTGAAACTTCTTTGACCCGATTAGTAGATAGATTAAGGGGTAGAAAAACCGGCAAAGTGCAGGGATATTACCTCTGGAATATAATCGAAATCTGGAAAAAGGTCAGGGGGGAACTAACCGGCGTTGATCTTGGAAACCTGGATCTCAGTGCTATAAATTTTTCCGGGACTATCTGCAGGAGAAAGTATCAGGGAAAGGAATTAGCCGCTGATTTTGGTGGTTCTAATGTAGATAATAATGCTTTCCGGGTAGAAGGCCATGTAGATAAGGTTAACAGTGTTGTCTATAATGGTGATGAAAGTAAAATTCTATCTGCCTCTGCTGATGGGACTATAAAAGAATGGTCGACTATAACCGGTAAATGTCTTAACACATATGCCGGGCACAGGGGAGCGGTCAATTCTGCTGTTTACAGCCGTTATGAAGCAAGAATCCTGTCAGCTTCAGAGGATGGCCGGGTTATAGAATGGTTAATAAGAACAGGTGAAGAAGTATGGAGTTATGATATTCTAAGTGTTGAGAAATTTTCTGCCTTTAATCTCCAGAAATTTGGTAAATCTTATATTCCCATTACCGGGGCGAGATACAGTAAAGACGGTAACAGTATATTGATAACATGTGATTCAGATTATACATTTCGTCAGCTGTTCGGTTATAAAAAACAGTTCCAGAGGGTTTACCGGGCTGAAGGTAAAAATGAGAGTGATGTAAAGTATCATCTTTATGGTCTGGCAGGGGAGAAGATTATGGCTTTTTCCGCTGAGGGGCAGATTACTATCTGGAAGGTAAAGAATAAGAAAGAAAATATAATTAAAAGGTTTTTTAGAGCCTGCTGGTATTACATTTTACATACCTTTCTCATTGTTCCAGAGATGGTACCGGAAAGAAAAATCCAGGGGATTAGAGATGAAATGACAGCAATTTGTTACAATGAGGTTGATGATAAGATAATTACCGCTTCCAGAGATGGTTCGATTGTTGAGTATGGTGCTCAGGACCGGCAGTTTCAGGGTCATCAGGACCAGGTTAATACAATTGTTTATGATAGTAATGGCAAAAAAGTGCTTTCTACCTCTGATGATGGTACTATTAAGGAATGGTCGGTAGAAACAGGGGAGTGTTTGCAGACATTCAGGGGTCATAAGGGGCCTGTCCTCAGGGCTCAATATAATAAGGATGAAAAAAGAGTACTTTCTTATGCAGCTGATAATAAAATCTGTGAGTGGGATGTAAGTACAGGTCAGATCCTCCGTGTTTATCATTATAACAGGCCTGTTACATATGTCAGATACAATGGAGATAATTCCAGGATTATAGCTGCCTATGATGATGGTTCAATCCTTCAATTTTCAACCCGCAGCGGTCGCTGTATAAGGGAGTATAGGTAAGTTAAGTCAGGCTAGAGAAATGCTTAATACTTTCTATAATTTTTAATAATACCAGGTAAACATAAGGGGTGAAGACTGTGGCTGAATCACCTGAAAAAAGACTGAAAAAAATCTATGATAAATATGGAGAAGTGATAATGAGTGATCCGGAAAAGCTGAGGGGACTACTTTACTATTACTGTGGAGGACATAGTAAAAAGATAGATTCTCTTATGAAATGTCTGGAACTGGGGATCCCCCGGAAACTGGATAAAAATAATGTCAAGAGAATAGCTGTAAATGTCGATATACCGGCAGACCAGAAAGGATGGGCAGTTAAAAGCTGGGCCCGGGCTCCCGGTTTAATAGGTAATGAAGGGCCTTTCAAAAAATTTTTCAGTTATTTTCTTAGATCAAGTCTATTATCATTATATGTTATGACCGGATCGGCCCTGGTCTTTTATCTGATCTATTTTTATCTGATCGTAACGGTAGACCAGTGGCTTTTTGGCTATGACCCGGGCCTGGTACCCTACATATATTCTGAACACCCTCTTTATCCCCTTATTAATTATGTATTATGGTCGGAAGCCTTTACAGCACCAGCAGGATTTATCGAATATTTTTTATTAACTCCCGAATATTTACATGACTTTTTTTATACTTGATTTCTTCAGTGACGAAGTTGAAATTTATACATTAATATAATAAAAGGTAGGAGAACAAAATTTCTTTTAAAGGGGGTACAAATTTTGATATTATTAGAAAATTCTTTTGTAAAGGATAGTAAATATGTCTTCTAAATATAAAAAGACCAGCAAAAAAAAGATTTTTGAGGAGCCAATTTTTGGTTTTAAGATAAATCTTAATCTCTTACGGGTTTTAAATGTCTTTGAAGATCATGAGTTAAAAATTAAAATTATTAAAAGCTTCTATGGTTTAAATCTCAACAGGCTTATCGATATCGAAAAATTGAAGTTAAACGGACAAAAAATACCCTGTATTATTGTTTATAAGGAAAACATTGAAAATGATAATAAGGTTTATCTGCAAACGGTAAAAGCTGAAGAAGTAATAAATTATGATATTATAAATCCAGATGCAAACAAATTAATCGAGCTGGAAGAAGAACTCGTTTAACTTTTTGTAATATTTTAACTATTTTTCTTGATATGACAGCGGTCATAATATATAATTAATCATTAGCTTTGCATAAACTTTTTTAAAATTTGTCAAATATCCACTATTGATA
>JADQBU010000407.1 GCA_016278435.1 Halanaerobiales bacterium | reverse complement strand
ATCCAACTTATAAATAACTGAACAACAGGCTGACCCAGTTCCCAGCCCCTATAATCACAGATTTATTATCAACTATATTAACCAGTTATTAAACCTCTATTTCTTCACCTACTTTAAGTAAAGCAGGTCGATACCCCTCATTAAACTAACTTTTTATTCGGTTAGCTGTTTTAACACTTTAACATGAGTATCATAACTATTTCTGCCATAGAGAACAAATCGGACTACTTTAACCTTCTCCAGCCTGGCAGCCATTTCCAGAATTGTTTTAAAGGCAACCTCTGCTGCTGCTTCTGTAGGATAACCAAAGGCACCGGTTGATATAGCCGGAAAGGCGATCGAATCAATTGACTTCTCTTCGGCTAACTCAAGAGCATTACGGTAACAATCTGCCAGAAGTTTGGCTTCGGGTTTATCGCGGCCATAGACCGGACCGAGAACATGTATCACATAGTCATTTGGTAGGCTATGTCCCCCGGTAATAACTGCTTCTCCCGGTTTAATCGGAGCCAGGGGTCCGGTCTCTTCCTCCAGTCCCGGACCTGCTGTTCTATGGATAGCACCGGCTACCCCACCACCTATCCGGAGTTGAGCATTAGCAGCATTTACTACAGCAGTTATATCCTCCTGAGCAGAAATATCACCCTGACAAATCTCCAGTTTGACATCATTAGTTTCTATTTCCATCGGAAGATTCCCCCTTTTTATCTAACCAATTCCTTCATTTTATTTATTAATGCAGAGAAATTACGGCTGTAATTTTCCTCAAAATCTGAAAGCATCTTATTAAATCTTTTTTGGGTCTGATTATCAACACCCGATTCGAGCTGCATCACAGTCTGACCGTCTTCAGTTTGAACCGGTTTCATCTGCATCTGAGAATTTCGTTCTAATTCAGACTTGATTCTTTCTTCCAGTTGTTCTCTTTCACTCTCATAGTTCTGCTGGAGCTGTTTTGCTTTCTGCAGTAATTGCTCAATCATAGAGCTATTCTGCTCGCTTTTTAGACTTTCCAGGCCCAGAATGGCTTCCCTTCTTCTCTTGAAATTTTCCGGTATAGTGCGCAGACCAAGGGATTCAATCAACATTTCCTGTGCTTCGCCGGGAAGGTCAGGGTCTTCTTCCTCTTTAAGTTCCCCCCAGAGAGAATCGGCATCAACCTTGCCTTTGAAGAAACGGGCCAGCAGAGGTTTTAATTTGCTGATTTTTGACTGTTTCCCGTCTGCCTCTTTCGTTATCTCTTCTGCTCTCTCCATAGCAATTTCATAAGCACTTTTGATTTCCTCCATTTTAATTACATCACTCCTTTTTGAATAAATTTAAAAATCTATCTTCATATGCCCTGTAAACTCCCCATTTATCCAGTTCCTTTTTCAGGACTGAAGGGGCCATATCCCCCTGTTTTACTTCCATAAACATCTGCTCAATCTCATCCCGGGCAGCGATCGGTAGACCTTCCAGATTTCTGGTTACTACCGGATATCCACTGTCATCGATCGATAACATGCCCTGGTTGGTATAATCAGGTATCTGGGATTCATAAGCGCTCCTGACAATCAGTTCCTGAACAAACTTCATCAGACTGACATCCCAGAGGTCATCTACCCCTTTAATTATAGCTGTAAGTTCCTTATCATTATCTTCTATTTCACTCTCTATTCTGTGGAAAGTCTGTTCAATATTTTTAGAAATAGTCGTACTTCTGATCGACTCCTTTTTATATCTCATTTTATATAATAATCCGGCCAGATCAGGGTTATTACGGGCCAGAATCTTAAAAGCCTCCCGGGCCTCATTACTGAAACCTTCCATCTCAAGAATATATCCAGGAGTAAGCAGTTTAGGTTTCTCCCAGGCGATCTCTCCTTCTCTGATTCTGGTTTCAGGTCCTTCTCCTTTGAAGACTTCAAGATAAACCGGTTCAGTTAGTACATAATAATGGAGGGTGGTATCTTTAGATGTTGAGATTAGTTTATCAGCCGATTTTAAGACTTCTGTTTCCTCTAAAGCATGTTTTATTCTTTCCCAGTTATCCATGTTCTTCCTCCTTTCACTTAATAACAACCTACTGTATTGTAAAGTTTTTTTACTTATCTACTTATATTATATTGTTAACATTTTCAATCCTGTGTTAATTTTGTTTTAATATCTGTTGCCTGTTGCCTAAATTATATCATAGTTGAGTTCAGTTTCAAATTACCTGGATAATTTGCCATATTTACTTGCAGCTATATTATAAAAAAATTATAGACCAAGCAGAAAATCATAAATATCTTTGGCTGCTGGCGGACACCCCGGCAGATTCTTTTCAACACCTGCTGTGCAGCTTCCTATACCTGTACCTTCAATTTCCTCTCCCCGGAAGCCCTGACCAATATAGATTCTATCTATCTGGTAGAACTTGCCCTTATCTTTTAGCCGCTGCAGGGCATGAATCAGGCTCCCATAACAGGCTGAACAGGCCTCCCTGGCCTCAATTTTTTCAGCCAGTAAAGCTGCCCGCGAGGTATGCTGGAAACTGGTATTATTCTTGAGGTCTGTTTCATATTCAGTAATTAGGGCTGAATCAAGATCAGAACTTCCTATCTCTATAGATTCCGCAATCCCGATATAGTCTATCTCATCTTTTCCATAACCGATAAGACTTGCCCCATAGGAATCGATTAATACTGGATCTTTCCCGACGAGAATCCTATTCATCTGAACCGGACATCCACCTTCTTCAAAGGAAAGGTCTCCCTGAATGGCATCGACTATAATTAAATCCGGTCTAAGTGCATAGTTTAGATAAGCAATTGGTTTATGCAGACCCAGGGTGTGATATCGTCTTTTTTCACTATCGGGGATACAGCCTTTCAGATTTTTCAGTGCACAGGTTAATCTGGTCTGACAGTGGGCCTTTAAAACAGGAACATTGATTAGATAATCAACATTTAACGGTTTTTCACAGACCTTTAGTTTTAAATCTTTGACCTCAATTTCGCGATAAGTATCAGCCTTTAGATCATAAAGTGGAACATCATATTTTTCTGATAATTCCAGGTACCCGCAGTTAGCAAAAGCCTTCTGGGTATCAGCTCCAGCCCAGGAACCCTCAATAATTATAATATTCTTAAACATCTCCCTCTGCAGGTAATCTATAATACCAGCAACCAGATCAGGCGATGTTGTCCCACCCTGTTCAGCCGGGCGGGTATTTATCAGATTTGGTTTGATTCCAATTACCATATCCTTGCCAATTTCGTTTTCTATATGCAGTGTTTCTAATACCTTCTTGACCATCTGCTCCGGATTATCACCATAGATGATGTGAATTTCATTTCTTTCCATTTAAACCCCTCCGTTCTCACTGTACCCATTATTATATCAACTACACTTAATTATACAATAAAATAACATATATTTCATCCAGTGAATAGTTAACAACTTTAAGTATAGAAATTAAGAATATAGACCGGATTGTATTAAGCACCACCCTGGCTACCAATGCTGTAGTAGAAAACAAACTGGAACCGGTGGGTCTAATCCTGATTCCGGGACCAGGTCTCAACCCTAAATATTTACTATATGGTGACCTTAATGCTATTATCTCCGGATATGTTGATCACCGGGGAAATGAAGTTCAGAGCATTTCAGAATCAGAAGTCAGGGAAGTCTTGCAGAGATTTAAAAAAGAAGGAATCAGCAACCTGGCTGTTGTCGGTAAATTTTCGATCCGGAACCCCGGACAGGAGTTACAGATAGCCCGGTTGGCTGGTAAAGAGTTTAAAGTCACAACAGGTCACAGCCTGTCCGGGAGCCTTAATTTTCCCCGCCGGGTCGTAACCACCTGTTTTAATGCCGGGACCGCTCCCATCCACCAGCAATTTATCCAGGTCATCAAAGATGCTTTCACTCAGCGTGGTATCAGATCACCGGTTTTATTCCTGAAAAGCGATGGTGGTACTATCCCCGTGGATGAATCACTGGTCCAACCAGAAGAAATAAGCAGGCAGATAGAAAAAACAGTTGCAAGACTCCAGCAGATCTGGCAGGAAAGAGATGATGTAGATCTTGAGCAAGTTTTTGGTAATATTCAGAAATATTATCGCAGGGAAAAGAACATCTTTTATGATACAGATGGGATCAATGAAGAGCAGACCGAAAGGGTTAGATACTGTTCAGACTGTCCAGGTTATCTGCTCATAGACTCCAGAGCTAGCCGGAGCCGGTTCAATGATACCAGAATTTTTGCTGTGAGCATTCCCCGCCTGACCTGTAACAGGTGCCACTCTGAAGCCCGGAATATTTTTGAAGAACAAACACATCCTCGGAGAAACAAATATGATTACATCTACCTGCAGGATTTAAAGGAAGATGAATATTTACGGAGATAGAATTCTGATAGCTTTGATTTCCGTTTACCGAATTTAGCCAAGAATATAATTTCCTGAATTAAGTTAAGCGCAAGCATTGAAGAAGGGAATTATATTCCCGTTCTATATTCCTGGTCTTTATCAAAATCCATCAAAGAAAACTTCATCTAAATATCCTATTTAGGTGGAGATGTTCACACTCCCGGTTTCTCAACCTTCCCGGTCCTATCGGGAAAATCTATCATCAGTCCAAAAATAGCCTGACTGGCAAATATTATTCCCGCAGTCAGTAACCCATAAGTATAACCAAATCTCAATATCACCGGCATAACCAGCAAAGGCAGCCCGACAAATCCCCCAATATTCCTCAGCGATGTCAATAATCCCGATGCCCCACCGACGTGCTGTTCCTGTACAGGGTCATCTTTAATAAACGGCAGGAAAGTCGGAACCTCCATTAACATGGGTAGAGAACCACCGGCCAGGTAACCACCAATCATAGTACCTACCCTGAGTATCAATTTATTATCCCCTGCCAACCAGGCTGTTAATAACATAGTGGGATAACCTACTACCAGCAAAACAAAGAATAGCTTCTTCCATTTTAATCTATCTGCTATTGCCGGCAGGGTAAGTGAACCCAGGATGGCAGAATAAGTTATCAATGAAGCCACCTGACCACCGGCTGCCATCGATAAACCATAAACCTTATTCAGTGCTGCCGGGTATGACCCCTGAACAGATATCATTCCTGCTGTGCCGAGAAAAGTGCCAAAGGAAGCAGCCCAGGCATTCTTGCTTTTAACTGCTGCCTTCAATCCATCCAGCAGGGCTAAAGAAGGTAGTTCTTTGCCCGGAGGTGTATCACGGACAATAGCAAAAAAAACAATCCCCAGAAATATTATAATTATTCCCAGAGTAATATTTCCACTTACCCAGCCCGGTAAAACCGGAGCTATTATTAATCCAGTTGAGAGTCCTCCCATAAAGGATGTATTGTAAATACCTGTTGCCAGTCCGGTCTCTTCCGGCGGAAACCAGACACTTACCAGTTTGGGTAGATTGGGCAAAACAAATCCCAGGCCTATCCCCATAAACAACATTGCCACCATTATTGACATAAATCCCCCTACATATGCTCTGGTAAAAACCCCGATTCCGGCAATAAATATTCCCAGAGTTGAGGACTTCCTTATCCCCAGTTGGTCAGCCAAAATTCCTCCTGCTATAGACATTATACCTGCAATAAGGAAGGGAAATGTTAGAGCTGCTGAAAACTGAGATGGACTTATTTTATACATTTCAACTAAATCGTGTTCAAGTGTGGGCATTATATACCAGGCCATTAAAATTGCAAAAGAACTAAGCCAGGCTATTCCCAGAACAACCCAGCGATGATTACTTATCTTCTCATTTTTATTCTCCATATACAAAATTCCTCCTTTTAACATAAGCCTGGCGGGTTTTATTCCATATTAACATTCTATAAATTACTGGTTTGTTTTTCAAAGGAAGTATTATTGGGAAAAGCTATCATCAGGCCGAAGATAGCCTGGCCGGCGAATATTAGACCTGCTACCAGAAAACCTTGTGAGTAACCATAGCTCATAATTACCGGCATAACCAGAAACGGCAGTCCGGCAAATCCCCCGATATTCATCAATGATGTTAATAATCCCGATACACCACCAACATGCTGTTCCTGAACAGGATCATCTTTAAGACGGGGCAAGAAAGTTGGTACCTCCATCAACATCGGCAGGGAACCACCGGTAAGATAACCGGAAATAATCGTACCGACCCAGAGAATAATCTTATTATCTCCCAGTACCCAGGTAATCAGGAAGGCAGCCGGGAAACCTACTACCAGTAAAACAAAAAATAACTTCTTCCAGCGTAATCTATCTGCTATTGCCGGTAGAGTGATAGAGCCCAGGATAGCAAAGTAGGTTATCATAGAGGCAACTTGACCCCCGTAGGCCATCGATAATCCATATACTTTGTGCAGGGCTGCTGGATATGAACCCTGGATTGATATCATTCCTGCTGTACCGAGGAAGGTGGCAAAAGCCGCTGCCCAGGCATTCTTGCTTTTAACTGCTGCTTTCAAACCGTCCAGCAGAGCTAGAGGTGGTAGTTCTTTGCCCGGCGGGGTATCACGCGCTATGGCAAAAAATATTATTCCCATTATTACTATAATCAAGCCGAGAATGATATTGCCGCTTACCCAGCCCGGTAGAACAGGGGCTACTATCAGTCCGGTTGAAACTCCTCCCATCAAACCTGTGTTGTAGATACCTGTTGCCAGCCCGGTCTCTTCCGGTGGAAACCAGACACTTACCAGTTTAGGAAGATTGGGCATAATCAACCCCATACCAACCCCTACAGCCATCATTGATAATATAAGAGACGCAAATTCCCCCACATGAGCCCTACCGAGAATCCCGCAGCCAGCAATAATTATTCCCAGCGAAGCCGCCTTCCTGATTCCCAGTTTATCAGCCAGTATACCCCCTCCAATAGACAGAATACCTGCGATTAGAAAAGGAAAAGTAAGTGCTGTAGAATATTGAGAAGGAGTAATCTTATACATCTCTATCAACTCATGTTCAAGGATTGGCATGATATACCAGGCCATCGCAATAGAAAAAAAACTGAACCAGGCTATTCCCAGAATAGCCCAGCGGTAATTGCTTGTTTTTTCATTACCTTTATTATCCATTATATAATTCCTCCTGTTAACTTATAATATTATATTTGACTAACTCCTGAACCCTCTTTAAAGATACCGACATCATGATAATCGATCTCATGTCCGGGTTCTACTATAACAAAATCTTCATCCCATTCTTCCCGGAAGGCCTTGTAGATAAATTTGAGCGAACCTTCTACAACTTCATGAAATAATTTAAATTCACCAGCAATTTTACCGGTTAAATCCATGATTTCTTCCGGTTTATAGGCCCCTGTATCTATTACCCGAAGATTTTTATAATTCCGAAGCATTTTCTTATATATATCCAGGGATCTCTCAGCTCCATATTTTTCTACACAGTATTGATATTCACTCCAGATATTTGCTTCATTTTCCAGATAACCTCTTGTAAAATAATAAGAAGGTATTTTATCCAGTTCCCGTTTTCTATCATCCCCTCCCAGGAACATAGAAATACAGTCGGCCACCTGCGGAAATATAATCCGGGTATTATCTGATTTTAAGCCCACCAGTGAGTTGCCACAACTCCCAAATAATAAAATTATATTATCAACATTCTCGATTCTATCTATCTGCCCCTGGATTGCTGACCTTAGCTTTTCAGGTGTATTATGGAGCCCGGACTCAATCCAGAGAACGGGGTATTTTACTTCCAGGTCTTTAATAACATATCTGACTTCATCTCTTAAGGTATTACAGGCAACTGTTATATTTTTCATTAAACCACAACTCCTCACTTTTTAAACTCACTTTATTTTAATACAAATCAGGGGTTAATTTCAAGTAATTAAACCCTTAGTTCCATATATGCTAACAAAATATACTAACAAAAAGAAAGACTACTGGAATAAATCCAGCAGCCCGGGTGTTTTCCAGAGAATAAAATCAAGACCCGTATTAAATATAATATAAGTAAAAAAAACTCTCGCAAACTTATTAACGGGTTAACATATATCCGCCATCGATCGTATTTACAGCACCTGTCATCTGTTCAGCTGCTTCCGGTGTCATCAACATATCACGCCTAATATGTTCAATAATATAGTTAACCTATTATAATTTACCCTTGATGAATCCCAATGATTCTCTCGCCAATTCATCTAAATCTCTACCCTGACTTAAATCCCTCCATACTTTTACAGCCCGCCCTATTTCTCCACCGGGTTGGATAAAAGGTTCCATAACGAGGAAACCATTATATTCTATTTCATTTATACCCTGAATAACATCATCCCAGCAAATATGGCCTCCCTGACCCGGTAATTTCCGGTTATTTTCTCCTATATGCAGATGGCCGAGTTTTTCTCCGGCCTTTACTATTGCTTCTTTTATATTATCTTCTTCTATATTCATATGATATGTATCCAGAAGTATTTTGATATTGGAACTATCAACCTGTTTAACATAATTTATTGCTTCTTCACAGGTATTTAAAAGGAATTGTTCAAATCTATTAACAACCTCCACATTACAGATGACATCATATTTCTCAGCAGTTTTGATAATTTCCTTCATGTTTTTTATACTTAGTTCCAGGTGGGACTTTTTTTCTTCTATATTAATATCTGATAGGCCCCAGGGGGCATAAATAACACCAGAAAGCTTATTGCCACCAAATTCATGCACAGTTTTAACCGCATTTCTCAAATAAGCAATACCGTTTTCCTGTTTATCCTTATCTACAGAAGATATATCAGTTTCATTTGTAAGCCCGGCCGTGAAAGATAATATAATCTTTTCTTTTTCTGCTAAGGTTTTTAATTCTCCTTTTTCTTTTTCCTGCAAACCATCTAACATATTTATGTCAACTTCTAAAATATCAAATCCTAAACCGGCTGCTTTTGCTATATATTTTGATAAATCAACCTCCCAATCGGTAATCCAGTAAGAACAGGTAATACCAATTTTATTCACAACTAGTAACCCCCTTTAACAATCTTTTCTGCATTTCTTATAATATTATCTACTGTTATACCCTGATTCTCCCATATTTCTTCCGCCGTAGCAACTGCACAGAATTGATCCTGAATACCCAGCCTTTTTACCCTGACAGGTTTTCTACATTCACTAACTGTAGAACTTACAGCCTCCCCTAAACCACCAATAATATTATGTTCTTCAACTGTAATTATCCCTGCTGTTTCTCCAGCAGCTTTTTCAACGATATCTTTATCCAGGGGTTTAATGGTATGCATATTAATTACCCGGGCATCTATTCCCATTTCCTCCAGTTTATTAGCAGCCCTTATAGCCAGTCCCAGTACTCTACCGGTTGCTATTAAGGTTATATCATTGCCCTCTTTAATGGTTAGGCCTTTACCCAGTTCAAAATCATAGTTATTTTCAAAAAATATTTTTTCAACATCTTCAAAAAATACATTTCTTTCTAATCTAAAATATACTGGCCCTTCATAATTCTGGATTATTTCATATGTGGCCTTTGCTGTTTCCAGGGCAGAAGCAGGTGATACTATTGTCATTTCTGGAAAACTCCTCATGATCGCAATATCTTCTAGGCATTGATGAGTTGAACCAGCCGGGCCCATGGCCAGGCCAGTTGCGGTTGCCACCAATTTTACATTAAGACCGGTATAACAGAGATCAGTTCTTACCATTTCACAGGTCCTCATCGACAGTAGAAAACCATAAGCCCCTACAACAGGTATTTTATTTGCCAGAGCCATACCTGCCGCAGCTGCAACCATATTGGCCTCTGCAATACCAAAATTAAAGGTTCTTTCTGGATACTTATTCCCAAAAATGTTACCCCTTGTAGAGGAAAGAGCATCAGCCGATAAAACCACAATATCTTCATTTATATCACCAAGTTCGGCCAAAATATTACCATATGCATCTCTGCCATTCATTCCGGTCTCAACTTTTTCCTTTATATTCACTGTTATTCCTCCTTATCTAATCATAAGTTTGCAGTAATTTCCTCAATAGCTTTTCTATATTGTTCTTCAGTCAGCTCATTTCTGTGCCATTCCGGTTTATTTTCGATAAAACTAACCCCTTTTCCTTTCACAGTATTTGCTATTATTACTGAAGGTTTCTTACTTTGAAACGGAACTTTTTCTAATACCTCCAATATTTCTTTAACACTGTGGCCATCCACCGTTTCTACAGACCAGTTAAAACTCTCCCATTTATCTGCTAATGGTTCCAGGGGAATAGTTTCTGTCTCAGTAGGACCATCCATACTCAATTTATTTCTATCTACAATAGCCACTAAGTTATCCAGACCCCAGGCAGCCGCCGCCTGCATCGCCTCCCAGTTCTGTCCTTCATGTAATTCTCCGTCACCAAGCAATACATACACCCTGGCCTCACTTTTTTCCAGTTTAAGAACAGAGGCAATACCCACTCCAACCGACAGGCCGTGGCCAAGACTACCTGAAGAAATCTCTATCCCAGGAGTACTGGACTTTGGGTGTTCACTGATTTTATCCAGCACCTCTTCTCCAAAATAACCGCAGCCAGATAATACTGCGGCAAAGCCGGCATTGGCATGGCCTTTACTTAAAAGAAAATAATCTCTATTTTCCCATTCCGGAT
>JADQBU010000033.1 GCA_016278435.1 Halanaerobiales bacterium | reverse complement strand
TTGGGTTAAAACAGGCCGGGATTGAGGTAACAGATGTTGAGGTTCCAACTGATGCAATTAATTTTGGCCCACTGGTTGTTAAGGCTCTGTCCCTGAACCCTGACGGTATTGTTTTAACCTGTAATTCGGAGAAAGCTGCCAAGATAATTAAGGAATTAGTTGACCGGGGCTGGCAGGATAAATCAAATATACTAGTCTTCAGTAGTGCTGATGATACGGCACTTTATACAACAGGTGGTGAGGTACTGGAAGGGATCTCAATCTATAATTATCTTGATCCCAACAGCAATAATCCGCGCTGGTTGGCTTTCAGAGAAGCCTATATTGAAGAACATGATGGCCAGGAACCGGGATCTCTGGCAACAAACTATTATGATGTGGTTTATATGATCAAAGAAGCGATTGAAAATACAGGAATTACCGGTGATCCGGCTAAACTGGCAGAAGAAAGAGTTAAGATCAGGGATTATGCCCGGAATGTAGATAATTTTGAAGGGATTCAACTTACCTGGGATATGAATGAAGGTGTACCCTCCAGTAAAGGGGTTTTCCTCTTTGAAATACATGATGGTCAGAAAGTGTTGATAGGTCAATCTAAATAATGCAGCCAATGGGGTCCTGACCGGGGCCCCTGTTTTATATCTTTGATTTCTGAAGAGAACTGTTTTACCATGTGCAGCCAGTTTTTTACAAATATAATGATAAAGGGAGATTAAAATGGAAACTTATGCTCTGGTTGGTCCCAGTGGAACCGGGAAAAGCCATAAAGCCCAGGCTATTGCCTATAAATTTAATATTCCGCTGATAATTGATGACGGTTTACTGATCTGGAAGGATAAGATTCTGGCCGGTAAATCTGCCAAGCGGGAAAAAAATAAAATCTCCGCTATTAAGACCTCTATTTTTACAGAAGAAGGGCACAGGATAGAGGTGAAACAGGGAATTAAATTTTCCGGTGAAGATAAATTATTGATTCTGGGTACCTCAATCAGAATGGTTGAAAAAATCAGAGAGAGGCTGGATTTGCCGGAAATCAAAAAAACGATTATGATCGAAGATATATCAACTTACAGAGAAATCAGTAAAGCCCGCCATATCAGGAAGAGATACCATAAACATGTTATTCCGGTACCACGGATTGAAATTGAATCTAGCCTGGGTGTTCCGGGATATTTGATTGAAACCTTTAAATTTTTCTTGAATACGAAAGATGAAGAAGCTAACCTGGAGTCTACCATTGTTCGTCCTAACTTCAGTTATAACGGAAAATTGATTATTTCAGATAAGGTATTGAAGGAACTGGTTCATTATAAGACCCGGGAAGATAAACATATAGCTCAGCTTTTAAAGCTAGATTTAGAAGACAGCAGGAAAGGTGTAGTATTTAATCTGGAATTAAAATTAACCTATGGGAATTCTATCACAGAGGTAATTCAGCAGTATCAACGTGGTATTAAAAAGGAAATTGAAGATGTTACTGGTATTAATGTTCTGGCTGTTAATGTTCTTGTTAACTCCCTTGCCCTGTAATATTTATGATATATGTCATTTCCGGTCAGAAATAGTGAAATTTCTCACTTTGAAAAGAGGAGTTACTGCGTTTATCTGGAATAATATAACAAAGCTTAAATTCAAAAGAATAGGTTCCAGGGAGGCGAATAATGATAAATATATTAAAAAGTAGTTTCAGGTTAAAACTTATAATTATAATAGGACTATTATTATTAATATTAATTCCCGGAGGATTCTGGTTTGCTTATAACGAGGCAGAAAGCATACTGGAAAATACACTTCTCAACGAAGGCAAGAATATTGTTAAAGAGAATTCGAAGATTATTACTCACTGGATAGACAATGTTAAACAAGATATCGAACTAATTGCTGATTCAGACCTTTTGTTGAGTATGAGTCAGAATGAACAGAAGGCTTTTATGGAAACCATGCTCCAACACCAGCAGGGAGTAATTTCTATTTTTATTGCTGACAGGGAGGGAAACAATAACCGGGTTTCACTCGATACCATTTCGGGTGCATCAGAGAATATATCTGATCAGGATTACTTCCAACAGACACTGGAAACCGGGAAGATGATAATCTCAAAACCATTCCAGGATGCCAGCACAAATTCCCTGGTTGTAGCGATGGCAGTACCGATTATGAATTCTGATCAGACAGATGGTATAGTTGGTGCCAATATTAAGTTAACTTATCTGCAGGAAATTGTTAATGAAATGAAGATCAATGGCAATGGTTATGGCTGGATAATCGATGATAAAATGAATACAATCGCCCATCCTACTGATAAATATCTGGGTAACAGGGAGATTTATACTGAGATTCCGGAACTGGAGAATATAGCCGGCAGGATGGCTAATGGTGAGACAGATAATGTCTACTATAATGATAACAGCGAAAAATATATCCTGTCCTTTACCCCGGTAGAATTGACAGGCTGGGCAGTGGGAATAATTAATAAAAACAGTGAGATGTTCTCACCGCTGGGGGCAATTAAAAAAGGAAGTATTATAATCGTTCTGATTTCAGTTCTGGTTGGTCTAGTTATCGCTTTCTTTATCGCCGGTACTATTACCAGACCTATAGCCCAGGTTGATAGAATTACCCAGCAGATAGCAGATGGGGATTTAACTGTAGATGTTGAGAAGGAACTTGGGTCAGAACGGAAGGATGAGTTGGGGAACCTGTTTAATTCAGTTAAAGTTATGGCAGTGAATTTAAGGAAGATGATTAAGCGGGTCCGGGATATTTCTGAAAAGGTAGAACTCTCCAGTGCAGAGTTATCGGCAGCAGGTGATCAGGTCAGCCGGGTTTCTGAACTGGTGGGGGCATCTATTCAAAATGTGTCATCAGGTGCTGAGGAGCAGTCAGCCCGGATTGAAGAGACTACAAAAAATGTAGAAGACCTGATTAATGGTCTTGAAAGTGTAGATAAAAGCACCAATGAACTGTCAGATGATGCTGTAGCCTTCAGCAAAAGAGTTGGATCGGGAACAGAGAAGGTACAGGATACAGTTAATAAGATAGATAATGTAAGAGAACAGACAATTAAGATGTCAGAAGATATTGATTCACTGGGTTCTGTTTCAGCAGAGATAGGAGAGATTGTTGAATTGATCAGCGGTATAGCGGCCCAGACAAATTTGCTGGCACTCAATGCTGCTATTGAAGCGGCCCGGGCCGGGGAAGCAGGTAGAGGGTTCAGTGTAGTTGCTGATGAGATACGGGACCTTGCCGAAAAATCTGGTCAGGCCACAGAACGGATTACAGGTTTAATAAATGAAATTCAGAGTAATGTTTCCAGTACTACCCGTAGAATGAATGATAATGCCAGGACTGTAGAGGATAGTGTTGAGGCTATCAGAGAAACCGGTCTGATTTTTTCTCAAATTGAAGAGATGACCCTCTCTCTCAAGAATAAACTCCATTCAATTTCTCAGAATGTTAAGGTGATGAGTGATAATGGAATGGAGGTAAAAAATGCGATCAGGGATGTGAACTCGGTCAGCCGCGAGTTTGCCGGAAATGCTGAAGAAGTTGCCTCCTCCAGCCAGGAACAGATTGCTACTACCGAGGAAATTGTCTCATTCTCCCGGGAACTCAAGGAAATGGCTGAGCAATTATCACAGGCTGTAGATAGATTTAAATTATAACTTTTACTTAAAAAATTAATATTGTTAAACGAAATTAACCTGCCTGACATATATTATTATGAATAGGCAGGTTTTCTGCTTGCAGGAGGGGGGAAATAAATGGGATCCATCTCTGAAGATAGGGCAGATGAAGGAAAAAGGGAAGAACATGAAGACGGAAATGTAGGATATAGTTATAATCCTTACACACTTTTTTTGATCCTGGTATTATTGGTTCTATCTGATCAAAAGGTAGTTGCCAGTATCAAGAGTTTATTGGGTTTATAGAAATACCTGGCCGCAGCTGGAAATTTGCTGCGGTTTTTTCCTTTTTTACATAGTATCGACTACTCCGGGTTAAAATTTTAATAACGAAAAATTTACAAAAGAAAAAGAAAGGGGATAGAGATGGCAGATCAAGAAGATAGGTACCCAGAAAATGTTCCCGGTCCTTTTTATGTAGATAATAACTGTATTGTCTGTGCCCAGTGTGTCCAGACTGCTCCTGATAACTTTAAATTTGCCTGGGGAGATAAATATGCCTATGTTTATAAACAACCAGAAAATGAGGAAGAAATTACAAAATGCAGTCAAGCCCTGGATTCCTGCCCTGTTAATGCCATAGGGAGCGATAACGGTATTGAAAAATGAACAGATGTACGGTATAATAAATTAATAAGTGAATATATGTTCGCGGGAAGGGGGGTTATCATGGGAAATCCAGAAATAAATTATGAACAACTACCCCGGAATAGTATTTTATGTGTTGATATAAAATCATTTTTTGCCAGTGTGGAAGCTGTTGACAGGGGACTGGATCCCCTCCAGGTTCACCTGGCTGTTGTGGGGGATAAAGAGCGGGAAGGCTCAGTTATTCTGGCTGCCTCTCCACCTCTGAAAAAAGAGTACAGCATAGGTACCGGTAACAGGCTTTACGAGGTTCCACGGGTGCCGGAAATTATGATCGTTGATGCCCGTATGGAGCTCTATCTCGGTATTTCAATGGAGATTACCCGCTTATTTAATAATTTTGTTCCTCTGGATGCTATTCATGTTTATTCTATCGATGAATCCTGGTTAAAGCTGGATGGAACGGAGAGACTTTTCGGAAAGAAGATGGAAGTTGCTGAAATGATCAGGGACCTCATCCGGGAAAAATTTGGTCTCTACTGCAGTATGGGAGTCGGTCCCAATATGTTTCTGGCCAAGGTGGCCATGGATATAGAGGGAAAGAAAAAGGGATTAGTAGAGTGGACCTATGAAGATGTTCCCACAAAATTATGGCCGGTTGAAATAGGTGAATGCTGGGGGATTGGCAGGAGGCTGAAGCGGGCTTTTAATAAAATCGGGGTGACTACGGTCGGAGACCTGGCTGTTCTGCCCCTGGATTATCTGGAGAGAAAGTATGGCATCATGGGTAGTCAGCTGTATTACCATGCCCATGGTGTGGATCTGTCCCGGGTGGAGGGTCATTATGACGAGTGGCCGCAGAGCCTGGGCCGGGGGATTACCCTTTTTAGTGATTACAATAATCTGGAGGAGATAAAGACGGTTGTCTTTGAGTTAAGTGATGAGGTTGCGCGCCGCTGCCGGCTCCGGGGACTTGTCGGTAAAACAGTGAGCCTGGGGGTTGGCTACAGCAGGCAGGAGCTTGCCGGAGGTTTCCATGCTCAGCGGAGTCTGAATACTTATACCAATTTGACAGGGGAGGTATATGAGACCTGCCTGGGGATATTGGAAGAAAATTACGGGAATGAGGCTGTAAGGAAGGTCAGTGTCTCTCTGGGCAATTTTTCGGGGGCGAAGGTCAGACAGCTAAATCTTTTCGATGATGAGCAGTTGAAAGAGATGAGTATTAACCAGACCAGGGATTATATTCAGGAAAAATACGGATTCAGGGCACTCTTTTACGGCCGGAGCCTTAAAGAAGGCAGCATTCTGGAGAGGATCAGGACTACTATCGGGGGACATAAAACCTGAAATTTGATTTATTTTTGCATCCTGGCCGGTCAATGTGAACCTCACCATCTAAATTTAAATTTAGATGGAGTTTTCTTGGTTGCTTTAGATAAAACTGGTTTTCTCACATATTAGCTAAAAAAATAAAAATAAAAAGAGGGGAATATTAAATTACCCAGTATATTTATATATAGAGTTAAAAACAAAATTAAATACCCTTATTAGGTGCCTTTTTTGTGAAGGAGAATAGGGAATCAGGTGAAAATCCTGAGTGGGTCCGCCACTGTAATTAGCAGATTGGACTTTAATATTTTACCACTGGGATAATGATAAAATTATCCGGGAAGGTAAAGTCCAGTATCAAGCTATAAGCCAGGAGACCTGCCTAATAAGAAAAAAACTATGGTATTTCTATCTTCGAGACAAAGGTAGGGAAAAGTAACTTATAACTTGACCCAGCTCTGTTCGGAGTTGGGTTTTTTATTTGCAAAATTTGTCTGGAAGTATAGAAACCTAAAATTCAGGGGGAAAGTATTTTGCAGAAAAAATCAAGGAAAATATTGGGGATTTTGCTACTGGTAATGATGGGGAGTTTATTATCTGTATCTTATGTGCTGGCGGCTAATGAGGATGTGTTTACTCTTGATGAGATTGTAATTACTGCTTCGCGTTTTCCAGAGGAGCTGAAGGAAGCTCCGGTCAGTATGGAGGTTATAGATGAGCAGGAGATAGAAGAGAAACAGGCAGGTAGTGTGGCTGAACTGCTAGATGGTGTAGTCGGTCTGGAGATCAGAAATTATGGTGGAACAGCCGGATTAAAGACAGTTAAGATCAGGGGAGCTGAATCAGAACAGGTTCTGGTTCTTGTAGACGGCCAGCCCCTGAATAATTCCCAGAATGGTCTGGTCGACCTGGGGCTACTGGCTCCAGAACAGATTAAGCGGATAGAGGTTCTCCGTGGACCAGCTTCAGCAATCTATGGGGCCAATGCCCTTGGCGGTGTTGTCAACATTATTACTAAAGAAAGTAGTGATACCCACAAGAGCAGCATCAATATGGCCTATGGTTCATTTAATACAAAGAGAATCGACTTTCAGTTGCAGGATAAGGAGGGCAGACTGGGTTATAGCTTTATGGCCCGGAAGTTAACTTCAGATGGTTACCGGGAAAATAGTGAGCGGGATCAGTTAAATTTAGCTCTTAAGCTGGGTTATGAACTGGATAACTTTTCTGATCTGTCAGCCTCATTACGCTACTATGACGCAACCAGTGGAGTTCCTGGTTCTCTGATGATGCCCAGTCCCCAGGCAAAACAGGATGATACTGATACCAATATAAATATTCAATGGCAGCAGAGCAGGGAGACTACAGATAAAAAGGTGGTTATTTATTATAACAAACATAATAATATCTATGATAATCCCGGTGAATGGGGTTATACCGGTCCCAGTGAACATAATACAGCCAGATTCGGTTTTGATTTTAACCGTACTGAGTATCTGACAGAACAAACTGTAACCTACGGCCTGGAATTTAAAAAGAACAAGATTGACAGTAATGAAAATGGAGAACATGACAATTCAAATAAAGCAATCTATATTCAGGATAAATTACAGGTGAAGGATTCACTTATCATAACTCTGGGTGGTAGACTTGATGATCATGAGACATACGGATCAGAATTTTGTCCCCGGGCCGGAGCGGTTTATGAACTAAATGATAATGTTAATTTCTTTGCTTCTGCCGGCAAAGCCTTCCGGGCCCCAACATTTAATGAATTATACTGGCCGTATTCAGAAACTACCATTTATGCAGCCGGCAATCCCTGGGTAACTGAAGATTATATTTCCATAACAAAGGGAAATCCAGATCTGAGACCGGAAGAATCAACAGCCTATGAGGCAGGTTTAAGATATATCAAAGATAAAGTAAAAGGTGAGTTCAGTATCTTCCAGAGGGATATTATTGATATGATAAGGTGGGATTCCGGGTATATTGATAATTCATCCCCACAACTGGACCAGGAAATCTGGTATCCGGATAATATTGCTGCCGTTAAAACAAAAGGTTTTGAGGCAGGTATTGATTACAGTTTAACTGATAATATTTCCGGCAGTGCAAGTTACACATATCTTGATTCCCGGGATCAGGATACTGATGAAAAAATAGCACCAGCCTATGACTTTAACCTGGCTATAACCTATACTGGAGATGGGACTACTGCCAGTTTAAGTAGCAACTATATTGGTGAAAGGCCGGATGAGATGGAAGATTATACAGTGGTAAATTTCAGGATTAGCAGGGATGTGGTTGTCAGGTCAAGACCTCTTAAACTGTCACTAAATCTGAACAACTTATTTGATGAAGAGTATGAGGTTGCGGCTGGTTATCCGATGCCGGGGAGAAATTATACTCTGGAGGTAGGAACCGAATTTTAGATATTTTACTTACTGCAAAAGCAGCTGTTCTTTTTTCCGGGGTTAAAAGGCATCAGGATTTTATTCGGCATTTTTAAAACTATCAAGGGTGGTTTTTATGAAGCAGTTCAAAGAAAATATTGAGCCTCTACTGGTGGCTTTTATGGTGGCTCTTCTGTTTCACATTGTTTTATTTAATAATCTGGGAAAGTTGAACGCCTTTGACAGGGTCCAGCCAGAGCCGGAGATGGTTGCAATTACTTTTAAGCAGGTTGCTCTGCTTGATGAACCGGTTGAGGTTTCAGAGCCTCAACCGGAACCTGTTCCAGAAAAAGCGAAGAAACTTAAGCCGGAGGAGCCGGAATCTGTTCCAGAAGAGGAGCCAGAACCTGAAACAGGGATTGAGGAGAAGCCGGTTGTTGAACAGAAGCAGGAGCCTGTTCCAGAAAAACGGGTAGAGAACAGGGATAAGCAGCCAGATAAGGCGAAAGCAGCTCTAGTATTGGAAAAATCAGAACAGGAGTTTAAATCTGAGGAGGAGAAGTCCAAACTCAAATCTGAATCTGAAACTGAACCGGAGAAGGAGGAACCGGTAATTAAAAATGCCTTTAAACCAGAGGTTAAGCCGGAGCCTGTCCTGGAAGAACGGACGCCAGCTGAAGTAAAGACCCTTAAACAAAGGATGATGGATAGTTCAAAATCGCCGGTAGAATCCGGGAACGAAAAAAATAATAATAATAATGTAGAAGAAGATAAGTGGGAAGTTAAACAGCAAACTGAGATTAAAACTGAACCTAGAGTCAAATCGGAAGCAGAGAAAGTGCCGGAGGTCAAAAAGAAACCGGAGACGAAAAAGGAGCCGGTAACTGAGCCAGAGTCTGCTGAAGAAAATATACAATCGGATCTAAATAAACTAATATCCGTACCAGAGGAGCCGGAATCCGATGAAGATAAACCAGATTACGAGCCAGAAAATGAGCTTAAAATAGTTGAACAGGAAGAGCCAGTTGCAAGTAGAACCATATCATTTCCGGAAAATTCAGTTCAGGTAGAAAACAAACCTGTTCAAATCAGGGAGACGATCGAAGAACCGGGGAATGATCATCTGCAGAAAACCATGAATATGACCAAAGAGGACCAGGATTCTACTGGCGAAAAAGATGAACCAGCTTCGACCACCGGACAGACATCCGGGCAAAAACAGAAAGCTTCCAAAGATTTAGCTAATAAAACAGATATTTCTAATAAGCCGGCTAAAAAGGAAGAAAGAAAAGCAAAAGAGTAGACCTTACCAGTAATTCAGGAACGGGTACAGGCATTAAACTACCGGGTGTTACAGATTTTAAACAACCAGAATATCCGCAGCTGTTACGCAGAAGGGAGATAGAAGGTAGAGTGGTGCTTCAAATATTGCTGAGTACTACAGGGGAAGTTCTCACTGCTGAAGTTGAAGAGACATCTGGTTATCAAGAGTTTGACCAGGCTGCAGTAAAGGCGGTTAAAAGCTGGAAATTTTCCCCGGCCCGGAAAGATGACAAAGTCGTTGAAGCCTGGGTTCTGGTTCCGATTAGTTTCAAGATAGATTAAAAATCAAGAGTATAAATGACCTGAAAAGAAAGGTGGTTTTAGTTTGCGGTATCTTATAGACCAGGGTGGAATTGTTATCTATCCCTTATTACTATCATCATTAATATCCCTGACAATTATTCTGGAGAGGCTGTTTTTCTTTTTGAGAACTCCAATGCGGTTATCGGATAATTTAATGAGTAGAATTTTGCAGGAAATAAAAGAAAAAAATATAGATGAAGCTGTGAGGCTGTGTGATCAGAATGGAGGTCCAGTCGGACTGGTCCTGAAACGAGGTATTCTATTTTCAGAAAAAGGATTGGACCGGATTGAAAAAGTAATGGAGGAGATTAAATGGGACCAGTTTCCCCGTTTTGAAAAGAGACTGGAAGTAGTAAATTTTATCGGGAAAATCAGTCCTTCCCTGGGTCTTCTGGGAACAGTTACAGGGATGATAAAAACCTTCCATGTTCTTTCTTTAAGTGGTGAACCTCAGCGGCTGGCCGGTGGAATTTCTGAAGCTTTACTGACAACAGCTGTGGGTCTCGTAATTTCCATTCCATCCCTTGGTGCCTATTATTATTTTATAAATAAAATTGAAAAGATGGTTAATCATACAGAGAAGAGGGAGATGGAATTAATAAACTTTCTGGATAGCCAGGAATTATCTCTTAAACAGAAAGTAAAGACTGCTGGAAAACCCGGGAAAGTAGGTCAGGCTAATAATGAAGTATAGAGTAAAAAAATCAGAACCTGAATTAAATCTGGCCCCTATGATCGATGTGGTCTTTTTACTACTTATCTTCTTTATTATAGCATCAACTCTTAATCTAAATGAAGTTAAATCAAATATTAATTTACCGGAAACAGAAACAGTTACGGCCAGGCAGCAGGTGGAGATATCAGTGTTAATCAGTAAGGACGGGAAATTGTATGTTAATGACCGGGAAGTTACCAGAGATGAACTGCCGGAAATCCTGGAGCTTTTATCCGGGGAGAGTCAGGAAAGAGAAGTTTCAATCTATGCAGATAAGAAAGTAGAGTTTCAGAAGGTGATTACTATTATGGATATTATTAAGAAACAAAATATCAATAGTATTAGCTTTGCCTTACATCAGGTAATGAATCCAGGTGGCAACAAATGAATAAATATA
>JADQBU010000144.1 GCA_016278435.1 Halanaerobiales bacterium | reverse complement strand
TCAACAACTGCAGCTACTTCTTCTGGCTTACCCATCCTTTTTAGAGGAATTCCCTCTACTACCCTTTTGCGTTTTTCTTTAGACCATTCAGAACTCATATCAGTTTCAATTGCATGAGGAGCCACTGCATTAACTGTCACCTTATAGGGAGCAAGCTCCCTGGCAAATGTTTTAGTAAGAGCATCCACAGCAGCTTTTGCTGGACCATAACCAGGAGCAGAGGTAATATCACCCAGCTTACCCGCTATAGAGGATATATTAACTATCCTTCCGCTCTGCTGTTTTTTCATTACCTCCGAAACATATTTACAGAAGAGAAAGGAACCACGGGTATTAACTGCAAAAATATCATCCCAGTCTGAAACCTTGATTTTTTCTCCTTCTCTCCGTCTGATTATTCCGGCGTTGTTGACCAGGACATCAATTTTTCCGAAATTATCCACGGCATATTCTACAACTTGCCTGATATCTTCTTCTCTGGATACATCACAGGCTTTAAAAATATACCGGGAATTTTCTGCTACAAGGGCTTTACCTTTTTCTTTATTTCTGTCACAGATAATAACTTTGTACCCCTTTTTAGCCAACCGTCCAGAAATCGCCTTGCCAATACCTGCACCTCCACCAGTTACTATAGATATATTATTTCCCATAAATAACCACTCCTTAAAAAATTATTTCTTAACCTGGTCCAAAAATTAAATCAGGAATAAATAAAACAAGCTGTGGGAAAAACACCATCAGAGCAATTACGCAAAATAAAGCAATTAAAAATGGAACACACTGTTTCATATATTCCCCTACAGAACATTCCATAATGGAACAAACTGAATACATGGCTACTCCAACTGGTGGAGTTAAAAGTCCAATCGCACATGTTATTACCATAACAACTCCAAAATGAACAAGGTCGATACCAATTTTATCAACAACTGGTACCAGAATCGAAGTTAACAGGAGTATTATTACAGTAGAGTCAATAATCATGCCCAATAGAAAAAGGAATACTAAAATGATAAAAAATATCACATTGGGGTTTTCACTAATCCCGAGTAAAAATTGAGATAATACAACCGGAATCCGCTCCCAGACAATACCATAACTGATTAAAGCTGAAAGAGCAATTAAAAACATAACCATACCAACATCCATAATGGTATAGCGGATGGCATCGATAAATTTTTCCCAGGTAAGTTCTTTATAAACTAAAATACCAATGAATATTGCATATACTGAAGCAAAAGCACCTGCTTCTGAAGGAGTCATCAGTCCAAATCTTAAACCAACTATCAATATTACTGGAAACATTAAAGCCCAGAGACTGGTGAAAAATGTAGTAATAATCTCTTTCAGGGAAGCCATCTTCTCTCTTTCCGGGAGATACTTTTTCCTCCTGGCAGTAAAAGAAACTGCAATCATAAGAAAGACCATCATTAACAATCCGGGTACTATACCCCCTGCAAATAATCTGCCTATAGATATCTCTCCGATACTTCCGTATAAAACAAGACCTATTCCCGGAGGAATTGCAATACAGATTAGAGCTGAGTAACCAATAATTGCAGCAGAATAACCTCTGGAATAACCCCGTTCTGTCATCTCCGGTCCCAGTATCCTGGCCTGCATGGAAGAGTCAGCAATAGCTGAACCTGACACTCCTCCCATTAAAGTACTTAAGACCACAGTAACCTGAGCCAGAGTCCCGTACATATGGCCGGCCAGTACTGAAGATAGTTTCAACAATCTACTGGTAATTCCAGTATTGTTTAGAAGATTACCGGCAAACATAAACATCGGAATTGCCAGCAGGGTAAAATTCTGGGTCTCAGATAAGACAAGCTGTACCGGCATAGTAAAGGGTAAAGCTGGCTGCTGGATAAAAAATACAAAACCAGAAATACCAATTGCAAATGCTACAGGCATACCCAGGATCAGAAAAACACCAAATAAAATAAATACCAACAGCATGGGTTTTCCTCCTTAACATCATTTCTTAAACATCACTTCTTAATTTAACTATTTTCAACCTTTTGTTTATATTTCTCGACGGTTTCCATTTCAAATATTTTCGCCTTTTCATTTCTGATTAAATCTCTAACCTTCACTACTGTTGAAATAATTAACAAGACAGAACCCACTGGTACACTTAAAGTAGCCCAGGCATAACTGAAACCCGGAATCCCGTTAAAAGTCCTGAACCTGGTGGAATATGTCTGGATAATACCATATCTAATTAAAAACCCAAGAAAAACTATAATAATAAAATAATTTAATAAAGCAAGATAATACTGTATTTTTCCCGGTAATCTGCCGACAAAAATTTTTACATTTACATGCCTGTTTTTCCTCAAAGCTGTATCAGCACTGAAAAAAGCAGCCCAGGCAAAAAGAAATGTTGACAAGTCCATCCCCCAGTTTAAAGGATACCCAATAGACCTTCCGACACCACTGGCAAAGACAACTACCATAATGGTAACCAGGAAAGCACCAGCTATGAACTCTTCTGCTTTACAGATAAACTTATAAATCCTTTTTAATTTTTCCACAATTTAACACCTCTGGCGAGATAGTTAATACTGACCACATTATTGAATACCCCCAGCCTGCAGTTAATCGGCAGACTGGGGAAATTGTCAGTTAATACTTGATAAAGATTATTTTAATCAACCTGTTCAAGTTCTTTATATATTTGTTCTCTGTCATCAAGTAAGTTTAATTTTTCATATGCTGCCAGACCAGCTTCCTTGAATGCTTCCAGGTTAACATCTTCTATTACTGTCATACCTTTATCCTGAACAATCTGCTTGGTTTCAGCAGTCTTTTCTGCAATCAAGTAAGAAGTTTCCAGGCCGGCTTTGTCACATTCTTCAACCAGAATTTTCTTATATTCTTCCGGCAGACTCTGGAACCACTTATTACTCACAACCTGGAAATTAATTAGTAGGAAATGACCTGTCTCATTAACATAGTCAAGCACTTCATAAAGATTACCAGCTGTGATATTGTCATAAACCAGTTCAGCACCATCGACTGCACCCTGCTGTAAGCCAGTATAGATATCTCCAAAATTCATGGCAGTTGGTGTTGCACCCAGAGCTCTGACTGATTCCTGCCAGATAGGTGCAGGAGGAGTTCTTATCCGGAGTCCTTTTAAGTCAGCAGGTTCTTTAATAGGCTTATTGGTCATAAAGTGTCTAAAACCCTGTACCCAGTTAAAGGAAATAACCTTAAAGCCGTACTTATCTGCCAGTTCTTTTTCCCATTTTTGAATTGTTGGGCACTCATTTAATTTTTTCACATCTTCGATACTGTCTACAAAATAAGGAGCATTAAGAACAGCAATACCGGGAACATAATTTCCCAGACGGGCTGAGTCAGTATTCCAGCCAACAGGAACACCCTGTCTGAGCTGTTCCAGTATATCTTCCTCTACACCCAGCTGAGAACTGGGAAAAACTTTAATCTCAAGATTGCCATCTGTTTTTTCATATACACGTTCTGCCCACTTTTCAAATCCTGCATGATAGGGATGGCTGGGCCCAAGCACATGACCAAATCTCAGTACATACTCCTGAGCTGATACCATAGAAAAAGTTGCTACCATAAGTAAGATAGCAATAAATAATACACTTACTACTTTTTTGAACATTTAATTAACCCCCCTGTTGTGATAATTTTTAATTTTCATCCCTTTAAAACTAGCCCATTTTTTAAATAAACTCCTCATTTACCCCTCCTCTCCATATTTTACCGGTCAGCCCTACAACTATGTAATATGTGATATCTGAAATATCAACTTCAGTAGAAAAATTTCTTTTATATCTAATATCAGTACAAATATATTGCCTTCTTTGATATCTGATATATCAGAGTACATATTAATTATACCCTCTTTTTTTAAAATAGTCAAATTTTTTTCGCATTATTTCTCACTTAATTTATATGGGGCATTTTTAAAAATATGCAGAATTATAAAATAAAATTAATATCCTTGAATCTATCTACACAATCAGGTTTTGTCCATAGTGATCGCCTACATATTTATCCTCATCCCAGTCAATGCTATCATACATTATTTTATATTGTAATCCCTTTTCCAGGAAAAATACTTCTTCCCAGTAACCATCTTCATTTTGTTTTAAAGAGTAACTCTTATCCTCTGGATTCCAGCCATTCATTTCTCCTACCAGGTGAGCTTCTGTTAATGAATCAAGTCCATATTCCTCAGGTTTAAAAATAACTCTTACAGAATTTCCTACTGTAATACTGTCACTGATCTTGTTTAAATACTGCCTGCCAATTCCCTTTACATTAAGAAGATCTTCAATTTTTTTAAATTCACCATTTTCTTCGCGGTAATCAATTATATTTTCTGCTTTGCTTTCTCCCAACCACTTAACCTTTAATAATTCCTGTAAATCTGCTTTATTTATATTAATCTTGTCCACATTAATCACTCCCTAGACTTTTTAGTAAAATTTATAATTCCTCAAAATTTATAATTCCTCAATATGTTTTATATATTCTCTAAAAACCATAAATATCCTTTTTTAAGTTTGTAATTAGCTTTCTGAAAAAAATAAATTTAAAAAAAATTACCGAGAAACACTTGTAAAAGTAATGAATTTTATTTATAATAATATATAAGTAGTGAATGAGTAAAGAGTACTGAGGAGGGAAAAAAATGAAAAGAAGAAAGAAGCCTAGTAGTGCAGAAGAAAAAATTAAAAAGGGTTTTTCTGTAGTCCGTGAAGGTGAAGGAAAAGACGATACAGATTACTCAAACTTTACGAACAAAGGCTATGGTGGTTGGGCCAACTTATTTGTATTTTAACTGCCGGTAATCCGGCTTTTTTTTTTGCGTTTTTTTGAATTAAAAGATTTAATACCAGCTCCTTACCTCCTCATTCAAGCCCGTATTCTCCTTCTTCCTCCTCTTTTTTATTGCGTAAAGAAACATATAGATTCCCTGCTGTATCAAGACCCGCGTAGAAAACATCATCTATATCTTTAATACCTCGTTTATTCAATTCACAAGTTACCCAATCCTCATCCAGATTTTTAGCCTTTAAATTTTCCTCCATAATCTCTCCATCCAGAATTACATCTATTGTAAGACCTTTATAATCTGTGGCAAGATTCAAATCTGAAGGTGTTAAAGGTTGTTTTTGTGATTTTTTCAAAACAGATAATTTACCATCTGTTTCGGCTACTGCAAATTCAACATCGGCAATATTAAATATATTCTTCTTTCGCAGTTGCATCTGTAGATTTTCCAGAGAAAACAGTACTCTTTTCAAATTATCCTCAATAATTTTCCCGTTTTTAATTAATACAATCGGCTCTGAATTAACCAGCTTACGCATTTTGAAACTTTTTATGTGAATTATATCGATTATATATGTAGCCAGTCCAAAAATAATCAGAGCTACAGCGGCTCCCAGAGGAGTATATTTTGTTCCCAGGGCAATGCTGGCAGTAATAGTACCGATGGTAATACCGACAATAAAGTCGAAAAACGTCATCTGTGATAGGGCTTTTCTCCCTAAAACTAGAGATAGAATTAATAATAAAATATAGGCTAAAATAGCCCGGCCAGAGATTAAGATTAGTAAATCACTCATTATTTTCCTCCTTAAAATTAAATCCCTGACTCACTTGGACAGGTAGCCAGGGACAAATTATCCTTTATTATTTTATCCTACTATAAATATTTTTATGTATTATTTAATCACCCTGGTTAACACGTATTTTAATGTCTTCTGGACCGATAGGTTGATCTGAAGTTACTTTCAGATACTTGCGTACTCTCGTCCTTACTTCTTTTGTTTTTACTTCTGAATGGTTGTGTTCCTTATGCTTATGTTTTTTATTATTAAGCAGCAAAATCAGTGAAAATAATATAAGTAAAAGAAATATATAATTTTTCACAAAATACACCTCCTTTTTATTTTTAAAATGGAGTACGGGTTGCAACCCGTACTCCATTTGCTTATTATAAGTCCTTATTATCTGCGGTCACGATCGTTAACCACTTCTACTCTAACACTATCCTCAACAATATTAACATCTACATCAAATACTACATCAAATTCAACACATAATAATTGTTCTATAGTTGCTTTAGGGCACTCTTTATGACGGCGTCCACGTTCATGTTCAACTTCATGTTCAACTTCATTTCTGGGCATAATATCTCTCCTTTCATATTTATTTCTATATTATGTAGTAAGGGTAAAAAGAGTTAAAAATAAAGCGAAAATAACAAAAACCTTCTCATAAACTATTTTGAGAAGGCTTTTTGTTTTTATATATTTGTGTGAACACTAAACTGCAAAATAATGATTTCCAATTTTAATCAATACATTCCTGTAAAATACCCAGTCTGAGGTTGCTGTCTCAGGATTATAATAAAATATGGCACCTTCAGTTGGGTCCCATCCGGCCAATGCTGCCCTGGCAGCAACAAAAGATATCTGATTTGGTTCAAGCCAGAACTGACCATCATCAATGGCACTGAACTGGTAGGGTTGAAAAATTACTCCTTCAATATCATTTGGAAATAAGGGATGCTTAACCCGGTTTAATATTACTGCAGCTACTGCTACCTGACCTGCAAATGGTTCACCCCTTGCTTCAGAATGCACAGCCCTGGCCATTAATTCTAATTCCTCCTGGGTATAGTAGTGTTTATCACCAATAGTTCCCTCTGACACTGTAATAGGAATTAATAGTTCCTGACCGGTTGTTAGTAAGACTGATTCGAGTTTGTTGTAGCTTTTAATAACACCTGCATTAACATCAAACTGAGATGCAATTGATAAAATATTATCACCGTCTTCAACCAGGTAATTCAAGACCAGATCAGGTTTAATGTCCTCAAATACTGGATCATCAGAGTCTCCTGCCACAGTACCCGGTATATTTAATTCCTGACCCACAATTATCATTTCAGATACAAGGTTATTAACATTCATAATTTCCTGAACAGTTGTACTATAAGCCCGGGCAATTTCATAGAGGCTGTCACCGGGCTGCACTATATATATTTCCATCTCTGACTGGTCTGGACTGTCTGGATTTCCCGGTTCTTCAGGCTGGCCCGGGGTATCTGAATTATCATCTGATTTTTCAGGATTATCTGGATTATCTTTCGGTTCTCCTGGTTGTTCAGGATTTTCTGGTATATCCGGTTTCTCCTCTGCACCCGGAATAATCAACTTTTGTCCGATAAGAATCATATCTGAAAGTAGGTTATTTGCCTCTTTTAGACCTTCAACTGTAACATTAAATCTAATGGCAATCTTATATAAGCTATCCCCGGACTGAACTATATATACACCATTCTCTGGATAATCAGGAATATCAGGAGTAGTTGGTTCCTTGCCAGGAATTATTAACTGCTGGCCGATCAGTATCATATTTGAATCAAGATTATTGGCCTCTTTCAGGACTGCAACTGTTATATTATATTGCAAAGCGATCTTATATAAGCTATCCCCTGGTTGTACATAATATATACTATCCTTAGCTTTCGATACAAGGTTGGTAAAACCCACAATTTCATAATTATTCCCCTTTAAGAAATTAATCACTACATCGTTCAACTCCAGGGGATAAATTTCTTCCACTTGACCTGAATCTGAATTAAGTACAGCTAATAAATCTACAGCCTGTCCGGTTAAATTATTAAATAGAAAGATAACAAAAACCAGAATAATTAATGATAATATGAACTTAATATTTATAACTTTCATACATACCTCCCATGCCAATTTTACTATAATTATATCTTGTTTTAATAATTTGAAGCAAAGGCAATTTATGTCATTTGAACTCTGGCAATATTTACTTGTAGGAATATGAAATATTTTGTTGTATTACTAATTATGTGCTTTATAATTATTAAATGGGAGGTTCGTATAAGATATGAAAAAATTCTTGATAGCATTATTTATTTTCACTGCAATTTTCACATTTACTTTTAGCAGTCAAGCCCAACAGGTTCACCGGGTAAACTCAGGTGAAAACCTTTACAGTATTGCCCAGGAATACGGAGTAACTGTTAATGAAATTATCAACACAAACCATCTCCGCAACCCTGATCAAATTTATAACCGGGAGGTGTTGATTATACCTGAAGCCAGCAGCTCATATTTTTACCGGGTACAACCTGGAGATAGTCTCTATAAAATTTCACTTAAACTGGGGATTCCTGTCCAGGTTCTGGCCAGTTCCAATTATCTAAATATAAGTGATGAGTTATATATAAACCAGGTTATCTATATTCCTTTTCGCTTCAGATTCCCCCAGGAGTACCAGGTAAAACAGGGTGATACCCTTTACAGTATTGCTCAATCCTTTGGTATTACTGTTAATGAAATTACTGCTCTCAACAGGTTAAACAATCAAGGTCTTGTGGCCAATCAGAGATTAAAAATCCCGGTAAATAATTATTCACCTCAACCGGGTTATCAGGGTCCTCAGTATTCAGTATTATTTCCGACTACATTTTATCTTAAGGGAAATACTGGTGATTATAAAATTGCTCTAACTTTTGATGACGGGCCTGATAATCTCTATACACCAATGGTTCTGGATATATTAAAAAAATATAATGTCCCGGCAACATTTTTTCTGATGGGTAAAAGGGTAGAAAATAATCCTGAGATAGTGAAAAGGATCTTACAGGCAGGACACATTATCGGTAATCATTCCTGGTCACATATTGCCTTCACCAAAATATCAAGGGCCAGAGTCGAGGAAGAAACATCCTCTACAGAAAAACTTATCGCTGATATAACCGGTAAAAATACGTCTCTACTCCGTCTACCTGAAGGCGCAATATCTGTAGATGTAGTCAATGAATTAAAAGATATGGGATATAAAGTTATCCACTGGTCCGTTGATTCCAGGGACTGGCTGGATAGAGATGTTGATCAAATTCTGATTAATACCCTACCCAATGTTCAGAAGGATTCAATTGTACTCTTTCATTCTGCCGGAGGAGAAAATCAGGATTTATCTCCTACAATAAAATCATTGCCGGAATTCATTGAAACAATGCAGATGAGGGGATATAAATTTGTAAGTCTAACTGAACTATTAAATACCCCTGCCTATAAGTAATAAAACTAAACTTTTTAAAAATACAAAACCGGGGATTATTTTTTCACCCCGGTTTTACCTATACCAGCCACAGTTCACATTCTGATCTTTATAATCCCTTTTTCCTCTCTGATTTTCTCATTGAATTAAATTTAAAATGATGAAATATCTTTAATCGTATCCCTTAAATAACCGGCTAATTCTTCGGCTTCCTGAAAACTCATGCTGTCATTAAGTCCGAGTTTTATCTTAATTAATTTGAGTTTTTCCGGTTCTGCCAGTATATAAGTCTCCCCATCTTCATCCTGAACTGCCTTAAAAGTAAAATTTTTTATTTTCAATTTTTCACCCTTATATATAATATGTTTCAGGAAAAAGATAGTGAAAATTTTTTAAAAAAATACCCGGGCAGAACATAAATAATATCCTACCCGGTATGTGCTGGATTCTACTTACATTTATTTAACTGTAAGTCTGGTAGATATTATTGCTAAATATACAGCTCCTAAGCCTACCAGGCTGTATATAATCCTGGATAATGTGGACATCGTACCAAATATTGCAGCAACTAAATCATAATCAAAAAGACCGACTAATCCCCAGTTAAGACCACCAATATAACCAGTAAAAGAGATATCCATTCAAGGGTTCCCAGTCTATCCATTTAAACCACCTCCTTACTTATAGTCTTCTAATAGTTTTTTCTAATAACTTAAATTTTATTAGGTGAAAGGTGGTTTTTTTTATTTTACTTGCTAATTTTAAAAAGGATAACTTAAACTGGCTTCAATACTTCCAGTAGTTTTCTCTATATCATCGGGTCCGATAATCCGGGGACCGAAAATAGTATCATCACTACCTATAAAAATCGAACCCCGCAAAGTAAATTCCAGATTGTTAGCCAGCTGATTTTGATATGTTGGAATAAGCAGTATACTGTTATCATCCAGAGATGAGACCAGCATTAATCCCACACGGGAAAATTCATCTATATCATATCCTGTATTCCCGAGCAATAGTTGTATTCTCTCCTTATCAGACCAGGAGATTTGAGAGAGTCCCATTACTGATGAAGCATTAGCAGTTGCTATATTCAAATATTCAATCTGTAAATTTATCTTTTTATCATAACCAACATTAATGCTGTAATCAACTCCGGCCAGATAAGATATACTACTCTCATTATCTTTAAGATAATGACCAAGAGCGCCATAAATCCCGGCCTTACCAGCATCTCCCTTGAAAGTAAAACCAAGACGGTTACTGGCATCTATTAACTGACCAGAAATGTCAAGCTCTGGCTCCTGGACATAATTTAAAGTTAAATCAAAACCTCTATAGACTTTTCTGCCTCGCAGTCCCCATTTTATCTCATCACTATACCGGGAGTCAGAAGCAACCAGTGACAGATTTGAATTCCAGCTAAAGGGAACAAAGAACTCCACTGCATCCTGATACTTACCAGCCTGTTCTTCATTCATCACCTCTGACCCCAGGTTATAATCAACCGGATTAAGTAGTGACCCAAATGACCAGGATACAGGCTGCCGCCCCACTGTAATATCAAAACTCTCAAAACGCTGTCTTAAATATATTTTTTTTACAAGTAAATTTAATCCATTCTCGCTATTTAAAAAATCAACCTCGAACTTGCCTTCCGTATTACCCCGCGCCGGCATAAACAGCTCCAGATTAAGTTTCAG
>JADQBU010000357.1:2763-10938 GCA_016278435.1 Halanaerobiales bacterium | reverse complement strand
GGATCTATCGCCGCTTCCCTGACAATTGTATCAATTAATAAATTCGGACCAATACTGGTTGGCTTATTAACTTGGTTTCTCTGGAGTCTGATTATAGGTTTTATCACCATGAAATCAAGGTTTTTAAGTAAAATATTTAATGGTACCCCGACAATTGTTATTCAAAATGGAAAAATACTGGAGAAAAATATCAGTAAATTGCCCAATTATCAAATTGAAGACTTAAGGGCACAACTCCGTGATAAGAATATCTTCCGCATGGCAGATGTAGAGTTTGCTATCCTGGAAACAAGTGGCAAATTAAGTGTATTGAAGAAATCTCAAAGTCAGAATGTAACCAGAAATGACCTCAATTTGCAGACCAATTATGAAGGGTTATCAAGAAAATTAATTTTTGAGGGGAAGATCATAAAGAAGAAATTAGATAAACTTAATTTAACCGAGGGCTGGTTAAGAAATGAATTACAAAATCAGGGGATTAATGATGTAAAAGAAGTAATGTATGCCGCCCTGGATACCCAGGGAAATTTATTTGTTGATAAATATGAAGATAACACCAGTAATATCAAGGATTTTTAATTTAAATACAAAAACCTCCCTGCTTTTAGGAGGCTTATCTCAGCTTCTTATTTAACTTTTATCAGTTCTTATTATCCACTTTTTCTGGCAAATACCTGTTTTTTCAGGAAAGCATTAATCTTATCCATTGATGTATTGATGACATCCTTTTCAGTTACTTCTGCTTCCTGCAGAATCTTATACAGATTACTTATATCCCCTACCCGGGCATGAAAGTGAGCATCACTATTCAAGCTGAGTGGAACCCTGTACTTCTGAGCCAGTTTACACATCTTTACAGATAAATCTTTATTTCCCCGGCTTTTCCCCGGGTCAAAGGAACTGGCATTTAACTCCATGACTACATTATATCTGCCGGCTGTTTTTACTACTTTTTCCAGATCTAGAGGATAATAGTTATTGGCGGGATGAGTTATCATATTAACATGAGGATTTTTTATGGTTTCAATAGTTGCTCTGGTGTAATCTTCTTTACAGGACATTCTATGTCCAGTATCCTCATGAATCCCGGCTGTAACAAAATCAAGTTTTGCCAGTAATCTGTCATCAAGGTCGAGCTGTCCTCCATCAAGTATATTTGCTTCGACTCCTTTTAAGATTCTTACCCCATACAATCTCTCCGGAATTACATTCATGTTTCCAAAGAAGTATTGATGAGGTCCACCGGGTAGATTTGGACCATGTTCAGTAATAGCTATCATCTTGATTCCTTTCTGGAAAGCAGTCCTGGCAAGTTCATCAACAGTTGAATAGCCATGGCCACTGCTTATGGTGTGAGTATGAAGATCTGCCTCAATTTTAAACATTGTATCACCTCCGTTTTTTATATTTGTGGTTTCAATTTACCACATTCTTATTATATATTAGTAATGTTAACATAGTGTTAATATCTTAATAAATTGTAAATTATACCTTGATTTTCTCTTCCTCTTTAACCTTTTCACTTTTCTTCTTACTTAGATAAGAAGCAGCATTAAGTGCAGCTATCTGACCCTGTCCTACCGCCCGGCCCAGTTGATAGGGAGTTCCTGTACAGTCCCCGGCCGCAAATATTCCCTCCAGATTTGTTTCCATATCCTTATTCACTTCAATATGAGGTCCAGTTAATTCAATCCCCGGCACCAGTTTATCGGGGGGAATTACTTCCCGGAATATAAATACCCCATCTACATATAACTGCTGGTTATTTAATTTAATATTAATCTGTTCACCATCTTTTTTGAACTCTACTGGTTTCCCCTTTATTATCTGGGTAGCAGGGATATCAATTGTTTTATCAATCTGAAAACTGGGAATAAAAACAACTTCTTTAACCATATCAACCAAAAATTCAACTTCTTCTATGCTTTCACGGGTATAGGAAATGGCAGCAACTTTTTTCCCCTTAAATAATCCGGCATCACAGGTGGCACAGTAACTGATCCCTCTACCGACCAGTTCTTCTTCTCCCTTTACTAAATCTGTATAATTAATTCCTGTGGCCAGAATAATGGAATAAGTATTAAAAGATTCAAATCCCGCCATTAAAGAATAATACCCATCCCCGGTATAAATCCCATCAACTTTTGAGTTTTCAACTTTTAGCCCACTGGCTTTTATGTGGTCAAGAAATTTATTTCTTAGCTCATCTCCTGAAATATCATAATACCCCAGATAATTATTTACTTTTTGTGCTTTATATAACTTGGGACTACAGAATTCACTTCCCAGTAAAACAAAATCAAGATTCCGGGCTCTGGCATTAATTGCTGCTGACAGACCTGCCGGTCCACAACCAACTATTGCCAGATCATGAATTCTGTCTTTTTCTTCTTTCATTGTATTTTATCATCCTTTCTCAATAATTTAAACCCTTATTCTGTAATATACCCTGTAAAAAGATTTAATATAAAGTTTACTCTATGAACAAATCAATATGTTTTAGATTATAATATTGTAAGCAAATAATTTAAAATTAAAGAGGTGATTTCCATTGAATAATAGAGAATTCAATGAACAAGAGATGATGATGTTAAGGCGGAGAATGCAGGAAGAATTAACCAGAGAGGAAATGGATGAATTAATTCAAAATATATATCTTTCCATTGAAGCTGAACTAAGGGATTCTGCTTATTACCGGGCTCTGGCCAGAATCGCTCCCGACCAGTTTGCTGAAGAAATGATAATGGAGTTCAGCCGTGATGAAAGAGAGCATGCCTTCCAACTTCAACAGGCTTATGAAGCCTTAACCGGAAAAACCTTTTATCCTCCGGAAGAAGGGGAATACAATTTTGATATTAATAACTTTAATGATGCTCTTGAGACCAGAATTTATGATGAAACAGCTGATTATAAAAAATATAAGAAATATTATCTGATGACCAACAATAGAATGCTCCGTGATATCTTCTTTAATGCCATGATCGACGAATCCTATCATGCTTTAAGAGAATTTTATTTACTACACCTGAATATGATGATGTAAATATATTGGTTTAAATATGCATGAAATAATTCCCTTAATAATATTATTAATATAGAAACAGATAGTATAACCGGGGAGGAAGTAACTTGAAAGCAAAAAGTTTAACCTTTAAAAAACAGCTTAACCGACAAACTGGAGAATTCATAATGGTTTTAATTAACTCAGGTGAAAATTGCTGTTATCAAAAGGGAATATTGTGTGATGTTCAGGAAGATTACCTGGTACTGGTTAATCAAAAAACAAAGTCTGAAATACCTCTTTCAGCCGTAGTCGCTTTCAAGAAAAATGCCAACTAAAAGAGGAGGATTTAAATATGCAGGAAAAAGAAAAAAACTTTATCGATGATTACAGGCCCAGTAAGGAAGAATTACAAAATCTTCTACAGCAGTTAACCAGTATTGAAAATAATTCCCAATTAAACAGAAATGAACAGGACCTGCTGGAATTTTTAAAAAAACAAATAAATCTATTAATAAAAAATAGCTATAAGGAAAGTGAAGTTCCCGAAAACAGGGAACCTCACTTCCCTACATATAATTTAAAAAATGTACTTGAAAATAATACAGGCAAATTTCTTTTTATTGATTTAAAAACAGGGGGAAACTGCTGTCAGGTCGAGGGTATTCTCTGCAATGTATATACTGATTTTATTGTCCTCATTAATGGTAAAATGGTATATTCTATAAAAATTAATAAAATTACATCTATTAAACATAAAGTAAATAATTATTTTGATGGTGTACAACAACAAGTTGAATATCATAATCAGTTTTCATTGGGGGAAATAGATGAAACCGTTGAAGAGGAAGACCGGAATTCAGGAATAAGCAGAAAGGAGTATAAACTGGATAATAATAAAATAAAAATCAGAAAACGGCAAAAAAATTATACAAAATCAGAAGAAAAAGAAGGAGAGGCTATATAACCTCTCCCCTGAGTTTTAACAATCATGGAAACAATATTTCTCGGGAACAGCACAGAGTATAAGAAGTATACATTTTTCGACTTCTCTCTTGTTTTTTAAGTTAATAATAACATCTTCTATATTAACCTTCACTTCTTTAATCTTATCACATTTTTTAGATAACTTAATGAAATCACAGAAAGTGAAACTAAATTTTGCGGCATGAACTGACTGTTCAGGTTTATCTGCTACATAAAAGATTTTTTCTATAATTTTACCTTGAACAATTACTTTTGGACCTGTTAAGGTATCAATTATTTTATGAGATTTAATAACAGGTTTAATGATGATTTTTGCTAACTGCTCTATTTCTGGTTTTTGTCCCGGAATTACCAGTTTTTCTTCTTTGATGATCTCTTTACAGATTGTTTTCTCCGGTAAACAATCGATATCTTCTTCCATAGTTACCAGTTCATACATATCATCATTCTTATAAATATCTTCCAACAGATTTCCTCCTCACATTAATACTTTTAATGAAAAACTCTTACCTCAGTAATAAATATATTCAAATCCACAGAATAATTTATATTTATTTTAATATTATATTACTATGGTATATTACTGTGGAAAGATATATTACTATATTATTCATAATAGAACTTTTAGTTAATAATTATATATTAAGTTTTCTACTATTTTAAAAATTAAGGGAGGATCTTCAAATGTACTCAGATAAAAATTTAATGGACTCTGTCATTCTTAATAAAAATGCAACTGCCGATCTCATCAATAGTGAATGTGAAAATATACAAAAATTAATTAATAACTACAGTTTATCTGCCGATAAAATTATTGATTTTGAATATGATATATATTCAATTTTTAAGGATTTAGCAAGAACACAATTAATATTTAAATTAAAACTGGAAGATATCATTGATATGAAAGAATACTTATCTGGAGAAGATTATAGTCAGACAAAAAAGTGCTGGGGGTTTCAAAAAATAATTTAATAGAATTATATGAATCTATTATTTTTCTGGAAACTGTTATAGATCATTTCAACAAAATTTTTACTTATTTTTATGAAGTAATCCTGCTTAAAGTCAACTTTAATTGTAACCAGTTATCCCAGATTACATCTATAAAAGAATCTATACTAAACAAAAAAGAGAAAATTAAAATAATTAATGAAAACTCACTTGATTTAATAAATAATTATTTTAAAGATTTTAACAAAATTTAAAATTTAAAGGAGTTGGTTAAAATAAGTATGCCCAGTATCCCGGAAAGGGAATTTAATGAATCGTTAACCGATCTACTGGAATCAATCGCACTGGAGGAGGTCTCCCTCGCCCATTATGTCAACGCTGAAGCCGAGAAAATTCAGGCAGTAGTTAAATTAATGGAAAAAGAAAATTTTTGTCTAAATAAAATAATAGAATTTCAAGAAAGTGTAACCAGAGCCATGCGAATCCCAATCAAGAAAGAACTATTATTACAGTTCAAACTAGAAGATATACTTGATTTTAAAAGAGAGCACCATAAAAAAAAATCCCCCGAAGAGGATTTTAATTTAAAATAAATTGAATTTATTTATAATGATGGTCTTTTTTCTTTTCTTTCGCTTCTAAAACATCTTCTAACTTAAATTGTAAAAGGATTTCTTTTTTGATAGGTAATCTCATATTTTTTTCTATTTGTTTCTGAAATTTCATAGCCTTTTCATAATCCATTTTATCTTTATACATCATATCTACCATACACTGTACTTTTTCTGCCTCTGCATTTACATAATGTGCAAGTGCAGTTTCCTCTAAAGCAATCGATTCTAAAATATCAACTAAAGACTGTTCCTGATTTTTTTCAGGAATTTCTGGCATTGACATATAGGTTCCCCCCATTTAGATTATTATAATTTAATAATATATTATGTTCAAGCAGGATATTTGTGATTGGATACCGTCAAAATTATATTTTCCCTTGAAATTATCATTTTTTACCTGGAAATCCTTTCAAAAAAAAGCTGCCGGCTTTAAACCAGCAGCTTTCTTAATTTTTAAGTCTATAATCTAATTAAATAAGATTAACTAATTATTTAGTTATTTTATCACCGGAAGGGATTTAAACCCTTCTTCCAGCATTTTTTCATCATATTCTACATCTTCCAGTTTATTCTTAAAGTAATCCTCATAGGCTGCCAGATCAAAATGTCCGTGGCCGCTCAGGTTAAATAGTATCGTCTTTTCTTCGCCGGATTCCCTGCATTTTAAAGCCTGGTCAATTGCCGATTTAATGGCATGTGCTGATTCCGGTGCAGGTAATATTCCTTCGGCCCGGGCGAACTTAACAGCACTATCAAAGATATCATTCTGAAATAAAGCCTCAGCTTCAATAAATCCGTCCTGATAAAGCTGGCTGATGATGGGAGATTCTCCGTGATATCTCAGGCCTCCGGCGTGAATTCCCGGGGGAACAAAGCCGTGGCCCAGGGTATACATCATGGTTATAGGTGCCAGCCGGGCACTATCTCCATAATCATAAGCAAACTTACCCTTTGTAAGTGTAGGACAGGCCTTCGGTTCTACAGCCAGGAATTTAATTTTTTTCCCTTCTTTCAGTCTATCTCTTAAAAAAGGAAAAGCAATACCACCAAAATTACTTCCTCCTCCACAGCAGCCGATAACAATGTCTGGATACTCATCAACTTTTTCCAGTTGTTTTTTAGCTTCCTGACCTATAATGGTTTGATGGAGAAGTACATGATTTAACACACTACCCAGTGAGTAATTGGTATCTTCATTGGTGGCAGCATCTTCAACAGCTTCACCGATGGCTATCCCCAGACTGCCAAGACTATCAGGGTCTTTTTCCAGAACTTTTCTGCCCGAATTTGTCTTATTACTGGGACTGGCTATTACATTGGCCCCATAGGTCTGCATCAAAGATTTACGGTATGGCTTTTGCTGGAAACTAATCTTTACCATATAGACAAAACATTCCAGTCCAAACATAGCTGAAGCAATACTTAAAGCAGTACCCCACTGTCCAGCACCTGTCTCAGTAGTCAGGCGTTTAATACCTGCTTTTTTATTGTAATAGGCCTGGGGTACAGCAGTATTGAGTTTATGGCTACCTGATGGGGTAACCCCTTCATATTTGTAATAGATTCGGGCCGGTGTGTCTAACTCCTTCTCCAGACGATGAGCTCTGTACAGTGGTGATGGCCGGAAAGACCTGTAAATCTCCTGAACTTCTTCAGGGATATCAATGTAGTTTTCCTGGCTCATTTCCTGCATTATCAAGCTCTCAGGGAATATAACTCCCAGGTCTGCAGGACCTACAGGTTCTTTTGTCTGTGGATTCAGAGGTGATTTTAAGGGTGTGGGTAAATCTGGCAAAATATTATACCACCTGGTGGGTAACTCCTTTTCTGATAGATAAATCTTATAAGGTACCTTACTTCTCTCTCTACTCATCTTTCTCATCTCTCCTCTGCTAATTTTTTTATTTATGTCCTGATATTTGTAAATCTTATAAGATGTACAAATATTGACATCTACTCATCTTTTCTCAACTTGAAAGTTGAAATTAATTATTATTATTTTATATTAAATTGTTTAAGAGGTCAAGAGATTTTTTTAGCATATTTTTTTAGCAATCTGCTTAAAACTTAAATTTACCTCTTAATCACTTTGCCTGCTGTTGCATTTCCACTATTAATTCTAGAAAAAAGGAGCGGTATCTACCTCTTTACTTGATATATACCACTCCTTGTTATTTGTTGTGCTTTTTTACAATATCATTATATTGGCAATATTACTCTACAATTGTCCCTCCATTGTTATAAGTTGTTCCTGTAACAGTAAGTGTAAATCCATTCCTGGTAAGTGTTGCAGAATTAAGAAATAGGTCATTACCTATTGTTGTATCCTGCTGTAATGTCCAGTTCTCAACCAAACTGAGGTTATAGGGCCACACTCCAGCACTGACTAATCCCTGGTTAATAACAGCAGATCCAGCCAGATAGAGAAATTGACTGCCTGCCGGCTCACTGGTAAGGCTATTTATTAACTCAACCGTCACCGGTATACCGCTGGCAAAGGTGACTGTTCCTGTATTGGCCAGCTCCAGGGTAGCAAAACATGACTGAGTTGAATGAGGTGTAGTAAATGTAATGGTTTGAGCACCACTACCTGATAGTTTAACCTTGTTGGTGCCAGTA
>JADQBU010000357.1:0-2753 GCA_016278435.1 Halanaerobiales bacterium | reverse complement strand
AAATGTAATGGTTTGAGCACCACTACCTGATAGTTTAACCTTGTTGGTGCCAGTAGCCCGGAAATTACTGGGAGCAGAAGTGGAGGTGCTACTTCTTTTTTGTGTAAAATCTCCCTTTATCTCCAGTACTCCAGCTGTCAGTTTATCAGAATGATTCCAGGCACTGTCCATTACAAAATTACCATCTACAGTTACATAATCACTGGTATTTGTCATTGTAATATATCCATTGGTATATCCTCCACCTTCCGCCTCAATCAGATAATCGCCAGTTATGTTTAATGTTCCACCATTTATATTTAAATTCCCGTTCCGGTGATAGAGATTACCAGCTATATTCATTTCATATCCTGCCAGATCAACTGTTGTATTTCCTGTGTAATAATAATCTCCACCAATACTAATATCAGAAGGTAATGTCCAGGATTCATAGGCACTAAGGTCATAGGGCCAGCTACCTCCGTTGATACCAGCAGTTCCTGCCAGATAAAGATTGGTACTATTTGTTGGTTCAGTTGGCAAACTGCTAATTAATTCTACCGTTACCGGTATCCTGCTGGCAAAGGTGACTGTTCCTGTATTGGCCAGTTCCAGTGTAGCAAAGCAGGACTGTGTGGTAAGAGGTGTGGCAAATGTAATGGTTTGAGCACCACTACCTGATAGTTTAACCTTGTTGGTGCCAGTAGCCCGGAAATTACTGGGAGCAGAAGTGGAGGTGCTACTTCTTTTTTGTGTAAAATCTCCCTTTATCTCCAGTACTCCAGCTGTCAGTTTATCAGAATGATTCCAGGCACTGTCCATTACAAAATTACCATCTACAGTTACATAATCACTGGTATTTGTCATTGTAATATATCCATTGGTATATCCTCCACCTTCCGCCTCAATCAGATAATCGCCAGTTATGTTTAATGTTCCACCATTTATATTTAAATTCCCGTTCCGGTGATAGAGATTACCAGCTATATTCACTGTATATCCTGTCAGGTTAACTGTGGAATTTGTATAATAATCTCCACCAATACTTACATCAGAGGGTAATGTCCAGGCTTCATAAGAACTAAAATCCCAGGGCCATAGTCCTTCTGTGGCAGAATCCGGATTTATTCCAGCAGTACCAGTAAGATATACTAACTTAGAATCAATGGGTTCATTACTATTTGTATTTAGTAGTCCCGCCGTTATTGCTACCCTACTGGCAAATGTTATAACTCCACTACTATTGTTTAATTCCAGATTGGCAAAACATGAACTTCCAGATCCAGGATTTTTAAAGCTTACAGTTTGATCACCGGTTCCTGATAAAATCACTTTATGACTGCCTGTAGCCTGGAAAGATTTGTAAGTGTAAGATGCTGTATTGTTATCCTCCTGAGTAAAATCTCCACTGATTGAAAGCACACCTGCTGTTAAGTATCCATAATGATTATAGGAATCCATCATAAAATCACCGGCTACTGTGACATTATCTGATGGATCTTTCATTTCCAGAAACCCTTTGGAAAAACTGGCTCCATCGATACCATCTATCAGGTAGTCTCCACCTATATTTGCTGTCCCACCATTTATTTTCAAAGTACCAGCACTATGATAAAGGGTTCCAGTTATATCAAAAACTTGCCCGTTTAAATCACAGGTACCAGCAGATAAATAATAATCTCCCGATAGATCTACATCATAATCCCCTAAATCCCAGGTGCCGCCGGTTTGATATAGATCACCAGATATCGTCAGATTTTGCTGCAGGTTCCAGTTTTCATGAATACCTAAATCCCGGGACCAACTATCTCCTACTATCACAGCAGATCCGGCTGGATAAAGATTTGTTACATTTACCGGATCACTGCTTAAATTATCGCTTAACTCTCCAGTAACTGCAACCCTGTTGACAAAGGTCACTGTCCCTCCACTGTTAAGTTCAAGTGAAGCAAAACATGAACTTCCAGATCCAGGATTTTTAAAGCTTACAGTTTGATCACCGATTCCTGATAAAATCACTTTATGACTGCCTGTAGCCTGGAAAGATTTGTAAGTGTAAGATGCTGTATTGTTATCCTCCTGAGTAAAATCTCCACTGATTGAAAGCACACCTGCTGTTAAGTATCCATAATGATTATAGGAATCCATCATAAAATCACCGGCTACTGTGACATTATCTGATGGATCTTTCATTTCCAGAAACCCTTTGGAAAAACTGGCTCCATCGATACCATCTATCAGGTAGTCTCCGCCAATATTTGCCGTCCCACCATTTATGGTCATATATCCTCCAGAATGATAGAGGGTGCCTGCTATATCAAAAACTTGCCCGTTTAGATTACAGGTGCCAGCAGATAAATAGTAATCTCCAGATAAATCTGTATCATAATCTCCTAAATCCCAGGTGCCCACAGTTTGATATAAATCACCTGCTATCGTAAGATTCTGCTGTAATGTCCAGTTTTCATGAATACCCAGATCCCAGGACCAGTTGCCTCCGTTTATCACTGCTGTCCCGGCTGGATAGAGATTTGTCACATTTACCGGCTCACTGCTGAGATTATCGATTATCTCCCCGGTAAACGCTGCCTTGCTAGCAAAGGTTACTACTCCACTGCTGTTGTTTAGCTCCAGATTAACAAAACAGGATGAACCTGATCCAGAATCTACAAAACTTACTGTCTGATCTCCAGTTCCTGATAATACCACTTTATGATTCTCAGTAGCCTGAAAACTCCTGTAACTGCTACTTGATGTACTACTGCTCTCCTGGG
>JADQBU010000404.1 GCA_016278435.1 Halanaerobiales bacterium | reverse complement strand
CGCGTTGCTCCTGTCCATTAGCTCTTTCATTACCCCAACCTGGTAAGCTCCTTTAGCTCCCCCACCACTGAGAACCAGTGCTGTCCTAACTCGGTTCCGTCCACCTCCGGCCTTTCTGAATTTCAATTTCATCCTCCCCATTTATAAATTCACTACCCGGATTATCGATCAGATCAAACTCAAACAGGATTCTTCTTAATATCCGTTCACCGGCCCGGCCATCACCATAAGGATTTACTCTGGCAGACATCTCATTATATAATTCCCGGTTCTCAAGTAAAGTATTTGTCTTATTAATGATGGTTTCCTTATCAGTTCCAACTTTAAGAACAGTTCCTGACTTAACTGCTTCCGGCCGCTCAGTAGTATTCCTTAATACCAATACTGGAATCCCCAGCCCGGGAGCTTCCTCCTGAATCCCGCCTGAATCTGTAAGTACCAGGTGAGAGCGGGCCATTAAATTGGCAAATGGTTGATAGTCAAGTGGTTCAATTAAATGAATTCTATCTTTACCACCCAGGACTTCACCGGCAAGTTCCCTGACCCTGGGATTAAGGTGAACCGGAAATACTACTTCAACCTCCCGGTTTGTTTTCACAATCTCCACAACAGCTTCAAAGATATTTTTCATGGGCAGACCAAGGTTTTCCCGGCGGTGAGCAGTAAGTAAAAGTACCTGCCTGTTCTTAAAATCTACCCTGTTCAATTCTGGAATATTAAACCGGTATTCTTGCTTAACTGTCTTCAATAGTGCATCTATAACTGTATTCCCAGTAATAAATATCCGTTCTTTTTCCACATTCTCCTGCAGTAGATTGCGGGCGGCATGTGCTGTTGGAGCAAAATGAAGATCAGTAAGCACACCGGTCAGATGTCGGTTCATCTCTTCTGGATAGGGCGAATATTTATTATGGGTCCTTAATCCGGCCTCAACATGCCCTATCATGGTTTTATTATAATATGCAGCCAGGGCTCCAACAAAGGTTGTCGTGGTATCACCATGGACCAGTATTAATTCCGGTTTTTCCTTTTTGATTATATCCTGTAGCCCTTCCAGGGCCCGGACTGTAATTCCTGTAAGTGACTGTTTATCTGTCATAATATCCAGATCATAATCAGGTTCAATTTTAAATAATGACAGGACCTGATCCAGCATCTCTCTATGCTGAGCGGTTACTGCTACTACTGATTTTATTCTCTTGTCCTGATTGAGTACATCTACAACCGGAGCCATTTTGATAGCCTCCGGTCTGGTACCAAAAATTGTCATTACTTTAAGCATTACTTCTATTCCCCTTACTCTTTATTTTTATTATTGTATTTATAAACTAGAACATTTGATAATACATTTCTATCTACATATTATATATTATCACTTCAACAATTATATTATATTTCCTGCACTGCCCATTTTATTTAAAGATAAAGCCGGTATCAAAATTACTGATAACCGGCTGAATAATTTATATCAAAATAAAATAAATTGGTCTTTAAATACTATTCTGGAAAGAAAGAATATCAGGAATAATGTTTCTTTAAAAACGGCTCTGCTACCTCAGGAAATAGAATATATGATAAAACATCCTCTTCCTTGGTAATAAAATCCTTGATTTCAGCAAGTGTTTTTTCATATATTGGTTCCAGTAAGTCTGCCGGACGACAGTCTACTGACTCTTCTTCACCCAGGATCTTTTCTTTAATCTCAGGCTCAACCTCTCCCGGTGGTCTCCCGTACATTCCTTTAACATAATCCCGTGTTTCTTTAGATATTAAACTATATCTTTCACCCTTAATGATATTAAAGACAGCCTGGGTACCAATAATCTGACTGGTCGGTGTAACGAGAGGTGGATAACCCAATTCTTTACGCACCCGGGGGATCTCTGCCAGCACTTCATCATACCTGTCGAACATACCCTGTTCCTTTAACTGACTGTGGAGATTGGAGAGCATTCCGCCAGGTATCTGGCTTGTTATTACCCTGGGATCACTGGCAAAAGAACCCTGAAAATCACTATACTTTTCCCTGACTTTCCGAAAATAATTTGAAATATCTACTACCTCATTCAGCTCAATCTCTGTATCAAACTCACTATCTATCAGGGCAGCTACCAGAGCCTCAGTCGCAGGCTGGGAACTACCAGAAGCCAGTGCTGAAATTGCAGTATCTATTATATCAACACCTGCTTCAATTGCTTTAATATAAGTCATTGCAGCCAGACCTGTAGTATTGTGGCTGTGCAGTTGTACCGTCAGCCCGGTCTCTTCCTTCAACTTTTTTATAAGTCGATGGGAACGGTAAGGGGTAAGTAGTCCGGCCATGTCTTTTAAACAGAGGGAATCTACTCCTATTTCTTCCAGTTTCCTGGCTGTATCAACATAGTGGTCAATATTGTGAATAGGACTGGTGGTATAGACTATAGTACCCTGAGCATGTCCCCCGTACTTTTTAGTAAACTCTATTGCCTTTTGCATATTCCTCACATCATTAAGAGCATCAAAAATTCGTATAATATCAATCCCATTGGCAACCGCTTTTTCTATAAACTTTTCCAGCACATCATCAGGATAATGCCTGTATCCAAGTATATTCTGTCCCCTCAGCAACATCTGGAGTCTGGTCTCTTTTGTTCTAAGTTTAATTTTTCTCAACCTGACCCAGGGGTCTTCATCAAGATAACGCAAACAGCTGTCAAAAGTGGCACCTCCCCACATTTCCAGGGAGTGGTACCCCACCCCATCCAGTCTTTCCATCACTGGTAGCATATCTACTGTTTTCATTCTGGTGGCCAGTAATGACTGCTGGGCATCCCGCAGAATAGTTTCTGTTATCTTTACCTTCATGTTATGCCTCCTTCTCTAACATTTCTTTTCTAACCAACCAGTGTCAAAAGAACCCCGGCAGCAATAGCAGAACCCAGAACCCCTGCAACATTTGGCCCCATAGCATGCATCAGAAGATAATTACCCGGGTTAGCTTCCTGCCCTACTTTCTGACTCACCCGGGCAGCCATGGGTACAGCTGAAACCCCGGCTGAACCTATCAGGGGATTAATCTGTGTAGAGCTCATTTTATTCATCAATCTGGCAAAAAGAATACCGGAAACAGTTCCCACAGCAAAGGCAACCAGTCCCAGACTAATTATCAATAGTGTCTGCCAGGTCAAAAACAGTTCTCCCCGGGCCTTGGCCCCTATGCTCAACCCGAGAAATATTGTAACTATATCGATAAGGGAGTTGCGAGCTGTCTCAGCCAGTCTTTCCGTAACACCACTTTCTTTCAAGAGGTTACCAAGCATTAGAGAACCAAGCAATGCCCCGGCGGAAGGAATAACAAGAATACCCAGTATCATAACAGTCAATGCAAAGAGTATCTTCTCCAGTTTTGATACCTCCCTTAACTGGACCATTTGAATCTTACGCTCCTCAGGAGTTGTTAACAACCTCATAATCGGAGGTTGAATAATCGGAACCAGAGCCATATAGGAATAAGCAGCTATCGCAACCGCTCCCAGTAAATGGGGGGAAAGCCGGGATGTCAGAAAAATAGCAGTCGGGCCATCCGCTCCACCAATAATCGATGTTGAAGCGGCATCAGCCAGAGAAAAATTAAGAAAATGAGCACTGATAAAAGTAAAGAAAATTCCTATCTGGGCACTGGCTCCCAGTATTATACTTTTCGGGTTGGCAATCAGTGGCCCAAAATCCGTCATAGCCCCTACTCCCAGAAATACTAACGGGGGGTAAAGACCGATGTCTACCCCTTTATAGATATAGTACAGTAGACCACCTTCGTCCATGAGACCCGCCATCGGCAGATTACACAAGATCATACCTATACCGATCGGAAGCAAGAGGAGTGGTTCATAGTTTTTTTTAATAGCTAGATAAATTAAAACCCCGGCAATAATTAACATAACAATTGCTTTGATACTGAGATTATAAATACCTGATTCAGTAATCAGGCCCTGTAGCAGATCAAGATACATTAACATCACTCACCTTTTTAATGAGGGCAAGTTGGTCCCCCGGGGTACAATTGCTCCCTTTAGTAGCAAATATTCTGTCTATCCTGCCCCCTTCCGGTGCCACTATCTCGGTTTCCATCTTCATCGCTTCCAGGGTCATCAACAACTGATTCTTGCTCACCTCCTGACCCTCCTCGACTTTGATAGATAATATCTTGCCAGCCATCGGTGCAGTTACCAGTTCACCGGCGGAGAATTCTGAACTTCCACTAACAACTGGTTCCTCTCTTCTTTTATTACCTTTGTTATCCTGGTCTTTCTCTGGATTTTTAATAGAAGATTGGCCAGTATTTTTGTTGCTTTCATCCTTTTCCCGGATGGTTACCTCATATTCATTATTGTTAACCGCAACAATATATCTCTTCATTAATATCTACCTCCTCCTTTTAATAATAATCTTTGCCCCGCTTAGATTATTACGATGGTAGTGGTTTAAGGCACATAAGACTACCGCTATCTCCCGCTGTTGTATTTCCTCATTATCTGGTATTCTTTTCCTGTTATAGAAGAAATAACGAAAGCTCGATAAAATGATATACATTATAAATAGAAATCCAAATACTACCAAAATCCCTGTCAAACTGATAAACAAAACCTTTAAAGTCACTGTATCAACACACCTCCATTAACCAGATAAGATAGACAAAACAATAAGGGACGAAGCAATTAAAAAGCCCTATGCTTCTATCCCTTTTTAGAATCAGAATTAATTAATCTTTAATATTCTATTCATTCAACTGTTTTTCCAGTTTTAAAATTTCCTCAGCTCGTAACTGATTAAATATACCACAGGGACAGAAAGCTGCTAATTCAAGGGCAGCCTCTTCTGGCTCTTTTTTTCCTTCTTTAACCTGCTGACGCTTTTTCGCCACTATTTTATCCGGCACCATATGATGTCCACACATTGTAGTAATCTCTAGAGTCCGGTCTTCCGGCAGACGGTCCTTATTCCCGAATATACCCAGACTGAAATTAATCGTATGAGGAATAACTTCAGCCTCCTTACAGGCATCAAGTATGATATCAAGATAACCAGCTATAATTACAGAAAGCCCAAGATCTTTGGCTTTTATCTTCATTAAAAATTCAACTATCTTCTCCTTGCTTGTAAATACCCCTCTTAATCTTGATTTATCCTGAAGTTTGGAGATCACCTCATCTTTTGGGTATTTAACAATCGGCCCAGTCTTAACATCTCCCCAGTTAACAGATCCAACTTCCTCAACAACTGCTAAAAATTCTTTCCCTTTTTCAGGAATATTATCATCATTTATTCCTTTTGCCTGATACATAAACCAGACATAATCCTTATCTGCTGCTGTATCTCCTTTTCTATGAAGACTATGGGTCATTTTTCTATCCTCCTTTTCTGGTTAATCGATTAATGGACGGCCCAGACCAACATTTACTTTGCCTTTTCTGGGCATCTCAAAGCCTTCAGCCTCTATCATATCTGTTACAACTGCTTCTCCTTTTTCATTTACCCGGGAAACCAATCCCAGGGAAAAGACCGTATCTATCTTCTTCTCAACTTGCTTAACAGCCTTTAATACACCGGGTAATGCTGCTTCTTTACATTTGCCTTCTATAATAACGGAAAGGACATGTAAATTATGAACCTCTTCTTTTATCTTCCCGGTATCAATATCTTCCATTAACTTGGCCAGTGGTGTATGTTCCGGGCCGGGAAAATTTACTCCCGCCTCAGCCACTGCCATGGCCACTTTCTCTACATCATACATATAGCAGCCTACACCCGGTCGCCCCATATCGATACAGATACCGATTTCTCCCTTTTGATAGCGGCCAGTTACATCATTTGTTTTGGCTTCTTCTGTTCCTCTACCCGGTACTCCGGTTTCTTTGGTAGTAGTGGTGGGGTCACTGATAACATGCTTGAATATATCAGTATAAGAACTTAATTCAGTTTTTTCTATAGCACCCCGCGGGCAGGCTTTCTGGTTATAACAGACCCCGCATTCAACACAGACATCATTATCTATAACTGCTATCTCAGTATCACCGGTCTTATTCATTGAAATAGCATCAACATTACAGTAATCAAGACATATTCCACAACCTATACATTTTTCCGCATTAACTCTCATATCATCATCACCTCTTTTTTATCTATCAACTTTTATATTCTTTACCCTGCTTAGATTTCCGAAGTATGGGAATAAGAAAGATACAAATGTTAAAACGATTAGCACCAGAGCAATTGGACTGTCCAGAAAAATAGTCCAGCTGCCGTCTGACATGATTAAAGACTGACGCAAGTTCATCTCGGCCAGGGGCCCTAAAACCGTGGCAATAACAATCGGACCTACCGGGAAATTAAACTTACGGAATAAGTAGCCTACAACACCAAAGATGGTTAATAATAAAACATCTGCCCACTGATTACGCATCGAGTAAGAACCTACCACTGTAAAAATAATAACTGTGGGAAATAAGATAGCATTAGGGATTCTCAATATCTTGACAAAATACCTGATACCGAACAAGCCAATAATTAGAAAGATAATATTGGCCAGCAGGAAACCACCGAACATTTGATAAACAAGTTTACCCTGCTGTTCGAAAAGAAGTGGACCTGGAGTTAAGCCAAGAATCATCAGAGCACCCAGCATAACAGCGGTACTCTCAGAACCAGGTATACCCATTGTCAACATAGGAATCATCGCCCCACCGGCAGCAGAATTATTACCGGTTTCAGCACCACAGACACCCTCAATATTCCCTTTGCCAAATTCTTCCGGATGTTTAGACATGTTCCGGGCCAGGCCGTAGTTAGCAAAAGATGAGATTGTTGCACCGGCACCGGGCAAAGCTCCAATAATGGTTCCCAGAATGCTGCCGGCAGTTAATATTTTCCAGCACCTCTTAATATCTTTTAAACTGGGAAGTTGAGATGTTATCTCTTCTTCAAAATTACTCGCTTCACCTATGGATTTTTCCAGGCTTATCAGTACAGTAGAAAGGGCAAACATACCTATCAAAACAATTATAAAATCAATACCGGTCATTAAAACCATGGTATTAAAATTAAAACGGGGAACCCCAATAATCGGATCGAGACCAACTGAACTGATCAACAACCCGATAAATACACCTACAAAACTCTTCAGGGGACTATTTGTTGATACGGTTGAAACCAGACTTAAACCCAGTACCATCAAACCAAAATATTCCGGCGGGCCAAAAGCCAGAGCAAAATCTGCAATCTGTGGAGCCAGTAATATAAGGGCAATAGTACTGACAATACCACCCACAGCCGAACCAAATAATGCCATTCCCAGAGCCCTACCCGCTTCGCCTTTTTCGGTTAAGGGATAACCATCAAATGACGTAGCAACAGCTGCCGTGGTTCCAGGAGCATTGATCAAAATCGCGCTTATCGAACCTCCGTAAATAGCCCCAGCATAGATACCGAAGAAAAAAACCATAGCCGGAACCGGTTCGAAAACATAGGCCAGAGGCAATAAAATAGCAATTCCCATTGAAGCATTCAAGCCAGGTAGAACACCAATTCCAATTCCCAGGGATACCCCCAGAACACAGAGGCCAAGACTAAGTGGTGAAATCAAAACTGATAAAAATGCACCTAACATTATATTATAACCCCCTTTCAATTAAGGTAATGGAACATTTAACAGAACCTGGAAAACAAAATAGACTATTAGATTAACCAGGACAGCTAAAAGAACCAGTAATTTTTTATTGGGATAACCACTTACCCAGTAGATAAACAATAGATAAACAATACTGCTAATGATAAATCCTGTATGTGGAGTTACAAAATAATAGACAATAAGACCAACTACTGCCAGAATAACCCTTTTCATACCTTCTTTCTCAAAAATCTTGACCTTTCCCGAATATTTACTCTTTACCAATCTTGAGATAATCAGAACAGCAGAAGTAATAATCAATCCCCAGCAGGCTAATACAGGAAACGCCCGCGGACCTATTCCCGGTTGGCCAGCAATATTATTCTCTGGAATAGTATTATTGGCTGTTATCAAAAAGAATACCCCTATAATCATCAACAGGATGGCAATAACAATCTCTCCATTTTTTATCGAGATTTTAAATTCATCATTCTTCAAATTATATCCTCCTCTCCTGTCATCAGGCATAATAAATTTACAGGCACCCATTAGTATAAGATTAACGGATGCCTGTGAGGAACACTATCAGTCGATTAAACCGATATTTTTGAGGAACTTATCGTACATAATTACCTGGTCTTTAACAAAACTAAAGAACTCGTCTCCACGCAAGAAGGCAGGTTCCATATTATTTTGTGCCATGTATTCCTGCAATTCATCTCCATTATAAGCATCTTCAAAGAGATCTCTGAGATATTCAACTACTTCTGGTGGGGTACCTTCCTTAACTACATAACCCCTGAACTGCATTACTTCAACATTAGAATCAAATACTTCTTTAAAAGTCGGTGTATCAGGATAGGACTGGATTCTTTCTTTGGAGAATACTAGAACTGGTTTTAACTTACCAGCTTCAACCTGCCCGGCTACTTCACTAGGTTCAGAAACAGCAATATCTACATGACCACCTAATAAACTGGCAATTGCTTCTCCTCCACCTTTAAAGGGAACATATTTTACATCTATTCCCATTTCATCAGCCAGAGCCAGTAAAGCTATATGGTTCTGGGTACCTGTTCCATACATTCCAGCAATCACATTATTACTGGCAGCGTATTTAGTAAATTCCTGAATAGTATCTAGCCCGGTCCCGCTCTTTGCATACAGAACTTCTGGCTCGATAGCCATTCTGGCAATGGGAATAAAGTTTTCATAATCATATGGAATGTTCTTGGTTAATGGTGTTAATACCAGATTAGTGGTAACTTTCAGAACATTATAACCATCAGCAGGCTGGGACATGACATAACTCATACCCATCGCTCCGCCTCCACCTGGCTTACAGATTGTCACAACCGGAACATCAGTCAGGTTATTTTCGTCAACACTATGTTTGACTGCCTGATTAAACCTGTCACTACCACCACCGGCACTTGCCCAGGCAACAAAGGTAATCGTCTTATCGGGGTAATCAGCAGCTCCAGCACTTACCAACCCGCCTAAAACCAGTAAAAAAGTCAATGTTAATACAATAATATTCCTTCTCATTAAGTTTCATCCCTCCTTAGGATTATATATAGTTGCCTTATCCGGAACTTTTTGCCACCTCCTGCTCCCGGTAAAGCAATTATAGCATTTTAGCATACTGTACCCCATACTCAATATTCTGAAAAATTAATAGTTTTAAATTTGATGTATATTTTCTATTTATGTATATTTAGTATACTGTACCCCATTCACTATACTAAATATATTCTTCATTTACTATTAAATTCCTTCTTTTAAGATTATTTTTTTTGTAAATTTTCCTTTTTTTCTAAATTGAACAATTTCTCAGACTTAAGCAGGGCTTCTTTGGCATTTAATATATGTTGTTTTAAAAGTTGCTCCGCTTTTTCTGCATTGCGTGATTTTATAGACCTGTATACCTCTTTGTGTTCTTCCAGTACTACTTTTGGCCTACCCCTTAATAAAAGAGAGTTTTTTCGAAAATATTCTATATACTCCCGGTAATTATTTATATCCTTATTTAGCCTGGTACTCCTGCTGCATTTATCGATCAGGTTATGGAATCTACTGTTGTTTTCTATTATTTTTTGCTCATCATTTTGCTCGACATTTTTTTCTAATCTACTTAAACAATCTTCAATTGCCGCCATATCTTCATCCTTCCATCTTGTTGCCGCAAATTTGGCAGATAAGCCTTCCAGAACTGCTCTAATCTCAAAAAATTCAACAATATCACCAGCTTCCAACCCACAAGCTTCAATTCTCTTCGGGCCCTTTTCTACAACCAGTCCCTCCCTCTTCAGGAAGTGTAAAGCTTCTCTGACCGGAGTTCTACTGACACCCAGTTTTTCAGCTAGCGAAGATTCAACCAGCCTTTCTCCCCGTTCAATATTGCCATTTATGATATTTTTCTTCAATATATGAAATACCTTATCCCGCAAGAGATTATTATCTTCTCTTAAATTTACGTATATATTATCCATTATTTTAACCTCACTTTATATAATTGTTTTTAGTATACTGTATCCTATAATTAACTTATTCTTTATAAAAAGAAAAATTCCTGCTTAATATTTTCCAAATATGATGTTATTAAAAAAGGATGGGAGCAATTTCCCATCCTTTTTTATGCTCCTGCTTTTTTATCAAAATCCATCAAAGAAAACTCCATCTAAATATCCTATTTAGTTGGAGATAAATTTGGTAGTTAAATTAATCCTGTTCCTTTGAATCTTCCGCAAGTTTAAACTTATTGATAGTTTCAGTAAGTTCATCAGCCATATCGGCCAGTTCCCGGGAAGAAGAAAGAATCTCTTCAGTTGCTGCGATCTGTTCCTCACTGGAAGCAGCAACTTCTTCAGAATTCCCGGCTGCTTCCTGACTGACATTGGCAATATCTTTTATTGATTTTTCAACCACATTACTGTTTTTGGCCATAATTTCCGTTCTATCTGCAATATCCTTTATTAATTCCTGTAGGTTTTCGGACAGCTGTTTTATCTCTTTAAAAACATCACCGGTCTCTTCAATGGAGTTAACCCCTGCATCGACAGTTTCCAGATTTTTATCCATACTGCTGACAACATTTTTTACATTGTTGCGGATCTCCGTAATTAACCCATCAATCTGACCTGTAGCCCGGGCCGATTCTTCAGCCAGTTCCCTGATTTCATCTGCAACCACACTGAAGCCCCTACCTGCTTCACCTGCTCTGGCCGCTTCAATAGCAGCATTCAAAGCCAGCAAATTTGTCTGTGAAGCAATATTATTAATCAGCTCAACTATATTTCCGATCTC
>JADQBU010000063.1 GCA_016278435.1 Halanaerobiales bacterium | reverse complement strand
GCTTGTATATAAAATTAGTAAAATAGAGGGAGAACAGTTAATTTTAAAAAATTAAATTATTTTTTTCAAGTCTTGTCAGGGCCTCTTTAATCCTTTTGTCATCAACCGTTAAGGCTATTCTAATAAAACCTTCTCCTTCACTTCCATAACCGATACCCGGGGTCAGAAAGACTCCAGTCTTTTTGAAGACTTCAGCTGAAAAGTCCGCGGATGTATATCCTTCGGGAATTTCAACCCAGAGATAAAATGAAGCCTTGTTTTTTTCTACTTTCCAGCCCAGTTTCTTTAAACCTGCAACCAGTAAATCTCTCCTTCTTTCATAAAGTTTTATCATTTTTTCGATACTATCTCCTGAGTTATTTAAGGCCTCTATGCCGGCATACTGAACAGCTTCAAAGATACCAGAATCGATATTGGTCTTAATCCTGCCCAGAGATTCTACAATATTTTCTCCACCGATAGCCCAGCCAATCCTCCAGCCGGTCATGTTAAAGGGTTTAGAGAGTGAGTTAAACTCAACAGTAATTTCCCGGGCTCCATCTATCTGCAAAATACTGGGGGGCTGAAATCCATCAAGCCCTATCTCACTATAAGCTGCATCATGAGCAATTACTATATCATATTTATAAGCAAACTCAATAACCTGTTTAAAGAAATCCATATCAGCAACAGCCCCGGTGGGATTATTGGGATAATTTATAAACATTAATTTTGCTGCTATTGCATCATCTTTATTTATTTTAGTAAGATCTGGCAGAAAATCATTTTCCTTTTTTAAAGGCATCATAACTGGTTTTCCACCGGCGAGTAGTGTGCTTGTCTTATAGACAGGATACCCCGGATCTGGCACCAGAGCGACATCTCCTGGATTTATATAACAAAACGGTAAGTGAGCAATTCCTTCCTTGGATCCAATCAGGGAAACAACTTCAGTTTCTGGATCAAGCTCTATCTGATAACGTCTTTTATACCAGTCTGCTACAGCTTTTCTGTATTCATACATTCCCTCATAAGATGGATAACTATGTGTAGAAGGGTCCTGAACGGCCTCAATCATTTTATTAACTACATTATCTGGTGTAGGCTGGTCAGGGTCACCGATTCCAAAACTTATAACATCAACACCTTCAGCCTTCGCTTTAGCAATCATTTTGTCAATTTCCGCAAATAAATAAGGTGGTAGGTTCTGAATCCTTCTTGCATACTCCATTATAATCACTCCTGTATCATAATTTTTCCACTGAATACGGTTTCAGCCGGTCCGGTCATCATTATATTATCTCTACTCCATTCTATTTCCAGTACTCCTCCCGGAAGATGGGTGGATACTTTACTGGAAAGTAAACCTTTCTTGATACCTGCTGCCACAGATGCACAGGCTCCAGTTCCACAGGCCAGAGTAATCCCACTTCCCCGTTCCCAGACTCTGATATTAATTTCATTTGGTTTCATTACTTCGACAAACTCTACATTAGTCTTTTGGGGGAAAAGCTGATGATTTTCGATAATATTACCCCAGTAAGCCAGGTCAATATCCTCGATATTTTCTGTAAATATTATTGTATGGGGGTTGCCCATTGATACACAGTTTATTTTAAAATTATGATCTTTAACTGCAAGTTTGTAGTCAAAAATATTTCTTTGACCCCTGACATTAACGGGAATTTTATCGGGATGAAAAGCAGGTTTACCCATATCAACCCGGACCTTACTCTTTCCGCTTTTATAGGAAATAATTTCGGGTTTAATTATACCCGCCCTGGTTTCAATTTTTAAAAGATTTTTATCGGTTAACCCCTGGCTGTAGACATAGTGGGCAAAACAGCGAATACCATTTCCGCACATTTCAGCTTCACTACCATCAGAGTTAAAAATTCTCATCCGGTAGTCATTATCTTCATTTTCTGCAGGTAATACTAATATTAAACCATCACCGCCAATACCAAAGTGACGGTCACATAGTCTCCTGGAAATTTTCTTTATACTATCTTTCATTTCAGAAAAATCGTATTTATTACCACTAACCAGGATAAAATCATTACCGGTTCCCTGCATTTTAATAAAATTAAGAAGCATCGGTCTACTCCTCGTTTTCCCAGGATAGAATTCCTTCAATCTTTTCCTGGGGGGATATAGTTGAAATAGCATGTTTATATATCAACTGGTCCTTACCATCACTCTTCAAGATTATTGTAAAATTGTCGAACCCGATGACTTTACCTTTTAATTGAAAACCATTCATCAGATAAATTATTACAGGTATTTTACTTTTCCTCACTTCATTTAAGACATTATCCTGTAGATTCAACTGAGGTTTCACCTGTACCCCTCCTCTTTTTTTCTATTATATTAAACTTCAACATCTTTATGATAATTCCTGCAATATTAGTTTATATTAATCTTTAAGCATTTGAATTTTTAATTCTTACAGATTGATTTTTTAATTCAGATGGAATATCATGATGTTTTATAGTTATCAGGTCAACCCGTGAAATTATTTTTTTACTGATAATTCTTCGAGCCTGGTTTCTGATGGATTTTTCAATTAAATTTCTGACTGTACGGGCATTGCCAAAATTTTTGGTATTTGTTGCTTTTAATCTGGCGATAACCCGGTATAAATATTTTTCTCCACCCTCTGAAAGTATATACTCCCGTTCTTCTACCATAAGTTTGGCGATATTTATCAACTCATCAACTGAATAATCCGGAAAATCAAGATGTAATGCAATCCGGGAGCGAAGCCCGGGATTGGTCTCTAAAAAGTAATCCATTTCGTTACTATAACCGGCCAGAATAATAATAAGGTTATCCTTATAGTCCTCCATACCCTTGACCAGTGCATCGATTGATTCCTTACCAAAATCTCTTTCTCCACCCCGGGCCAGGGAATATGCTTCATCGATAAACAGTACTCCCCCCAGGGCTTCTTTAATCTTCTTTTTGGTCTGCTGGGCAGTATGACCTATGTATTCTCCAACCAGGTCTGCTCTTTCAACTTCAATAAAATGGCCTTTATCCAGAAAACCAATATTATTGAATATTTTAGCCAAAATCCGGGCGACCGTTGTTTTACCGGTTCCCGGATTACCTTTAAAAACCATATGTTTGACAATTTTCCGGTTCTTTAAACCGTATCTTCTTCTTAAATTCTGAATTCTGACATAGGCGGTATAATCCTTAACAAGTTCCTTAACTTCCTTTAAACCGATTAAACGGTCCAGTTCACTGATACTTTCTTCAAAATTGTCTTTTATATTACTATCCTCGATTATATTATCATTGTTCCCGGTCAACATACTAATAATACTGTTTTTGGTCTCATTATTTTTAGTTAATTTTTTATCTTTTCCGTTTTTTTCTTGAAACTTTTTTTTCTTTGCCTTATTTTCTCTGGAATTATAGTAATTGTTCTGCTTGCTCTGAATATACATTGAATTCCCCCCGATTACTGATTTAAAGGAATCCCTGACACCTATTAATATATGCTTTTAAAGGCAAAGTTGTTAATTTAATTTTTGGGAATGTGAGCTTAAGTATTTTTGTCAAGAATATTTTTCTTTAATAACACCTGACTGATATGCCTCTAATAATTTATATAAATACTCTACATCTTCCTGGAGTTTGGCACCAATATCTGTATCACTTATTTTCAGCTTTTCCTTAAATTTATTTACCCTCATCGAATCAAGTGTAACATGATTACCCTTATTTAGAGCTTTTTCTTTGGAAATGTATGGCTTATGAGAAATCAACCGCAGTTCTGAGTGATTATAGGTCAAGGTATAACCAGCAATACCGGTTTTCTTGTGGTAGGCAGCCGATATTCCCCCGTCAATGACGAGAAGCCTTCCATTTCCTTTAATAGGACTTTCTCCCTGCTTTTCCTCAACTGGAGTATGACCGTTGATTATCTTGCCCTTATCAGGATCCATAGCGAACTCCTCTAGTATTTTTTTGCAGATATTTTCATTTTCCCTGAGAGCATAATATGGATTTTTATTTTCCTTATAAAGTGATTTATCTTCTTCATCTGTAAAATAGCGGAGAAAAGTGGTCATTCTGTCCTTACCAAAGAGTGGAGAATATTCGCCTCTCCACAGATACCAGAGCCAATCTCTTTGATCCTCGTTCCCCTCTTTATAAGAATAGCTTTTTCTTACAATATCCTGGAAAAAATCAAGCAATTCTTTTCCTCTGGCAGTCTTTCCACCAATATTTACACATGAGAAGTCGTCATTTTTATCAAGTGGTACACAGCCGTGAAATAATAAATTACCATTGTATTTTTTGTACATACTGCCATTGTTAAAGAGGAATCTAATATCTTTCTGCAGTTTTTCATTATTTTTAAAAGATTTGCTGAGCTGGTCAATAACTTCCTGTTCTGCCTGATTTAATTTATAGGGATCATCAGGTTCAATGGTAGGGAAATACTTGTCTGTTAATTCGTATTCTCTACCATTTAAATTGATTACTCCTCTATCATAATCAATTTTTTCTAAATAAAGGGCTTCATTCATATTGAATTCAGAGCGTCTTTTGATCAGATTGCCCTCCAGTTTAAACTGGATAACAGCAATCGCTTTCTGCATCTGTGAACTTATCAGCTCTTCTTGATCATCTATTTCTTTTTCTATCAGCTTTGGACTGAAAATATCACAGTTATCATAATATTCCATAGCCAATCTCGCAAGCGGTCTCATATTTATACCATAACCCTCTTCCAGCATTTCCAGATTTCCATATCTTACGGTAATTCTAATTGCAGTTGCAATTAGGGCTTTTTGACCCAGTCCTGCTCCCATCCATAAAATGTCATGATTTCCCCACTGTATATCAACATCATGGTGGTCTTTTAATTCCTCAATAATTTTATGAGGTTTGGGGCCCCTATCGAAAATATCTCCAACAATATGTAGCTTATCAATGGCAAAGCGCTGAATTAATTTTGCCAGAGAGATAATAAAATTCTCAGACTGGCCGATTTCTATAATAGTAGAAACAATTTTATCATGATATTCTCTTTTGTTAATATCATCCTCTTTTAAGTTCAGCAGCTCTTCTAATATATAAGAAAACTCCCTGGGAAGTGCTTTTCTTACCTTTGAGCGGGTATAAATTGAAGATACTTCCTTACTCAATTTAATTGCTCTATTTAAAAATAATGTATAATTTTCTCTGGAGATTTCACCCTGCTCTTCCCTGAGTCTTTCCAGTTTCTCTTCAGGATAAAATATTAAAGAGGCAAGCTCTATTCGTTCTTCCTCTGAAATTTCTCCTTTAAAAATCTGTTTTATTTTATATTCAATTACACCTGACGCAGTATTTAACATATATTGAAAAGACTCATATTCTCCATGCAGATCTGTAATAAAAAGCTCTGTACTTTTAGGAAGATTCAAGATGGCATTCAGGTTAATTATTTCAGTACTTACTGCCGGTATATTAGGAAACTGTTCAGATAACAATTTTAAATACTTGATTTCATCCATTTTAAACTCCTATCTTTTCTCATTAAATTACTAAATAAAGTCATCTTTCTCAATTAAACTCTGCATTGAAAGATTATCTTGCATTGAACTTCCTTATCAACTCCCGGGTATATGTAAATATTTTCGCAGAACTTAATTCAGAACAATTTAACCAGTGAATATCATCATCCCTTTTAAACCAGGTTAACTGTTTTTTGGCATAGTGTCTGGTATCACGTTTAATTAATCTGACCGCTTCTTCAAGATCATATTCACCATTCAGAAAATCAATAATCTCTTTATAACCAAGGGCTTGCCGGGCAGTTTTACTCAACTCAGTTTTACCGGCCAGCAGAGACTTAACTTCAGCAATAAGTCCATCAGCAATCATTTTATCAACCCGCTGATTTATACGCTGATAAAGTTCCTCCCTCTCCCTTAACAGTCCAATTTTCAAGGCCCTATAACGGCCTGACTCTTTTTCCTGTTTTTTCTTAAAATATGTTTTAGTTTGACCTGTCTGGTGGTAAATCTCAATTCCTCTGATAATTCTTCTCAGGTCATTGGGATGTAATTTAGCAGCCAGTTCGGGATCGATCTCTTCCAGCATCTGATGAACATGCTTATTGCCATATTCACGGGCTTTCTTTCTGAGCTTCCTGCGCAGTTCTCTATCTGTTTCCATTTCCGGCAGCATAAATCCTTCAACAACAGCTTTTATATAAAGGCCGGTTCCTCCAACCATCATCGGCAACCTGCCTCTATTACATATTTGTGGAATCAGTCTATCTACCATTTCCTGAAAATCAGCTACAGAGAATTCCTGGTCTGGTTCAATGATATCGATTAAATGGTGTGGAACCTCTTTTCTTTCATCCGGACTCACCTTGGCAGTTCCGATATCAAGGCCCCTGTATACCTGCATGGAATCAGCTGATATAATCTCTCCTTTAACTTCATGGGCAAGGGAAAGTGATAATTCTGTTTTTCCAACTGCTGTTGGCCCCAGAATTACTAATAAAGGATATCTATTGTTGATCATTTTCTCTTAAACCCCTTTTTAAGCTCATTATCTGTCAACTGAATAATTGTAGGTCTCCCGTGTGGACAGCGGAAAGGATTTTCAGTTCGGTATAAATCAATTATAATTTTCTCCATCTCAGAAGTCTCCAGTTTTTCCCCGGCCATGATTGCTCCCCGGCAGGACATGTAGGTTATAACCTGTTTGATTAGTTCTGCTTTATCCATGGTTTTTCCTTCATCAATTAGTTTATCAATTATTTCTCGGACAATACTTTTATTGGACTTATTCTTAAGTGTCAGAGGAACTTCCCTGATAATATAACTTCTGCTACCGAAAGCCTCCAGTCTGAAACCAAGATTATTCAGTTCATTCATATATTTTTTTAAGACTTCCATTTCACTTACTGTTAGTTCAATATTTACCGGAACCAGTAGCGGCTGGGTTATAACCCTGTTCTTATTATATTTACTGTAAAATTCTTCATACAAAATTCGTTCGTGGGCTGCATGCTGGTCAAATATGTATAATCCATCTTTCCCTTCCGCTATTATATAGGAATTATGAGATTGACCAACAATTTTTTTAACAGGTAGATCTTTATTTGATATATTGAAAATAAAACCAGAATTTTGCCTGTTTGTTGATTCGTCTTTATCCTGTTTTCTTTCAGGTTGTTCTATTTTATCTGGTTTTTTCTTATGGCTATTTTGCTTACTCTCATAAGATTTATCTTCAGATTTATCTTCTTTAATTTTATTGAACTCTGATACTTTTACATGTTCCTTAGAATTAGTATGTTCTTCATAATATGTCTGCTCATTATTTATATTATTTTTTTTAGCAGGACTTTGAGCTTTCACATCCTGTTGATATCCTGTATCTTCAAGTTTATTATCTTTATTTGCAAGCTTTAATTGGTCATATTTTTTCTTATCTTTACTTTCTAATGTATCAGAGTTATTTTTAATTTTAATTCTGGATGAAAAATCTCGTGACTGTAGTACCTCTTTAATACCCTGAGCAATAACTTCTTTGATTATTTGATTCCGGCTGAATTTTACTTCCTTTTTGGTAGGATGGACATTGACATCGATTATCACAGGATTAAGTTCCAGAAATAAAAATATAACAGGATAGCGGGAGCGTGGAATTAATCCCCTGTATCCTTCTTCTATTCCTTGATTTAAAATAAGACTCTGAACCGGACGCCGGTTAACAAAAAATAATTCATGTACCCGGGAAGAACGGTAATAATCAGGATGAGCTATAAGTCCAGAAACCTTGATATACCTATCCTCGAAATCAACAGGAATTAATTTAGCTGTTAGTTCACGGCCATAGAGTGAATAAATACAATCTTTAAGATTACCGGTACCGGGTGTAGAAAGTACCTGTTTGTTATTATGGCTTAAGATAAATTGAATTTCCGGATAGGCCAGGGCTTCCCGGTTTATTACATCACTTATATGTCCGAATTCAGTGGTTGTAGTTTTCATGTACTTATAGCGGGCCGGAGTATTGTAGAAAAGATCCTGTACCCTGATATCAGTGCCGACCGGACAGCCTGTGGGTCTCTCTTCAATAATTTCTCCACCCCGTATTTTAATATAATTTCCTTTTTGACTGTCTTTTATTTTTGTCGTAACCTCAATCTGTGAAACAGATGAGATACTGGCCAGGGCTTCCCCCCTGAAACCAAGAGTTTGTAGAGAGTATAAATCATCAATTCCCTGGATTTTACTGGTTGCATAGCGTGAAAAAGCCAGTTTTAATTCCTTTCCCCTGATACCAGACCCATTGTCCCTGACCCAGATTTTATCTTTACCACCATTATCAACTTCAACGATTATTCTGCCGCTGCCGGCATCAATCGAATTCTCAACCAGTTCTTTAACTACAGATGCAGGTCTTTCAATAACTTCCCCGGCAGAAATCTGGTCAGCAACTTCAGGTGGTAACTGTATAATTTCAGACATTTCTTTCCTCTCCTTCATCAATCTCCTTTTTTATCTGATAGAGAAAGTTCATTGCCTCCATGGGGGTCATATTAAGAAGGTCTGTTTGCATTACTTTTTTAAGTACAGGGTGTTCTGTTTTAAAGAGCGGTAACTGACTGTCTTCTTCAATCTTATTTTCAGGATAATTATTTTCATTATTTTCTCCAGTACCTGCTTCTAACTGCTGCAGAATCCTTTGTGCATTGATTAAAATTTTATCAGGTAAACCGGCTAAGCGGGCTACTTCAATTCCATAGCTCTGGTCAGCACTACCGGGAACAATTTTATGCAGGAAGTGAACTCCTTTTTCATCCTCCTCAACCAGCACATTATAATTTTTAAGCCCTTCAAGTTTCTCCTCTAACTTTGTTAATTCGTGATAGTGTGTAGCAAAAAGGGTTCTGGCTCCAATGGTATTACGGTCATGTATGTATTCAGTAACCGCCCAGGCGATACTGAGTCCATCATAGGTGCTTGTTCCCCGGCCTACCTCATCCAGGATAATCAGGCTACTGTGGGTGGCATTATGAACAATATTGGCAACTTCATTCATTTCCACCATAAAGGTACTCTGCCCGGTTGTCAGATCATCACTGGCTCCAACCCGGGTAAAAATACGGTCGACTATCCCAATCTGGGCCGTATCAGCAGGAATAAAACTCCCCATTTGAGCCAGGAGTACAATCAGAGCTACCTGCCTCATATAAGTCGATTTTCCCGACATATTTGGACCTGTAATCAGAATAAAACGGTTTTTATCATAGTCCAGATAGGTATCATTTGGTACAAAAGTCTGTTCCTGCATGTCTTCAACCACTGGATGCCGTCCTCCAGTGATCTCTATTAAATCATCATCAGTGATTTGTGGTCTGTTAAATTGCTTTTCTATTGCTGTTAAAGCCAGGGAGAACAGTACATCTGTAATACTAATAATAGTTGCAGTTTTCTTGATCCTGTCTACATTCTGGCCAATTTCGCTTCTGACGTCAACAAAGAGTTTATATTCAAGGTCGTTGATCTTCTCTTCTGCACCCAGGACCAGGGCTTCTTTTTCCTTTAATTCCGGAATTATATAGCGTTCACTGTTGGAAAGGGTCTGTTTCCGGGTATAGTCTTCTGGAACCTTATCCAGATTTGAATTGGTAACTTCAATATAATAGCCAAAGACTTTATTAAAGCCCACTTTCAGAGAACTAATACCTGTTCTTTTCCTTTCCTTTTTCTGTAGACCAGTAATCCAGTCTTTTCCTACAGTTACTGACTCTCTTAATTCATCGAGCTCCTCATTATAACCATCTCTGATTAAACCACCCTCCCGTACAGATACAGGGGGTTCCTCTTGGATAGCTTGCTCAAGTAAGTCAGTCAGGTCTGTAAGTGAGTCAAAGTCATTTTTAAGTTCAGTAAATAGACCACTGGTAAGCTGGTCCAGATTATCCTTAAAAGAAGGTAATTTATTCAGGGAATACCTCAGAGAATCAAGATCACGAGCATTTGCAGATTCATAGGTGATTTTGCCCATTATTCTCTCCAGGTCATAGATACCATCTATATTTTGCCTTAGCTCATTGAGCAGGGTGTAATTTTCAACCATTTCCGTAACGGCCTCCAGCCGGTGGTTAATGTCATTTCTATTCTTCAGGGGCTGGTTAATCCATTTTTTTATCAGTCTACCACCCATTGAAGTTACTGTTCTGTCCAGGATATTAAGTAGACTGCCCTTTCTCTTATTATCCCTGATAGTAGTAGTCAATTCCAGATTTCGGCGGGTAGCAGTATCAAGAACCATGTAGTCATTTAAATTATATGTCTGTAAAGTATTAATATGGAGTAGGGTTCTTTTCTGAGTTTCCCGTAAAAAAAACAGGATTTGACCTGCTGCCAGTATACCAGCCTTTTTATCTTCACATCCGTAACCAGATAATGAATTTGTCTTAAAATGCTCGACCAGCTCTGAATAAGCCCGGTTAGGGTTAATATCTCTTGCTTCATTGACAACGAATTTATGCTGCTTTCGGGCCATTTTGTAGTATTCATTATCTTTAAAAAAAGAATCAATAATAATTTCCCGGGGCTGTATTCTGTTTATCTCATCCCAGATTTTTTCCTGCTTACTAGCTGAAAATTCGGTTAAATAAAATTCGCCAGTAGATATATCTATATAGGCAAAACCAAACATATTATTGTTAAAAACTGCTGACGCCAGAAAATTATTTTCCTTATCACTGAGCAGTTCGCTTTCGATAACTGTTCCCGGGGTAATGACTCTAATTACATCTCTTTCTACCAGGCCGTCTGCATTTGCTGCATCTTCTAGCTGTTCACAGATTGCAACTTTATAATCCTTTTCGATTAAACCTGCTATATAGGAAGCTGCTGAATGAGCCGGTACACCAGCCATCGGGGCTTTTTCTCCTCCCCCTTTATTGCGGGAAGTAAGGGCTAAATCCAGAACTCTGGCAGCCAGTTGGGCATCTTCATTAAACATTTCATAAAAATCAC